>JBIIRQ010000147.1:0-2905 GCA_044341445.1 Candidatus Planktophila sp. | reverse complement strand
GAAGGCGGCAGAGAAAGGCACGACAAAGCGCACAGGTGCATCATCTCCTCGCGCTGGGGCATCACCACGTGGGCGAAGCGAAAAGCCAAAGGGTGAGATTGTCTCTGGTCGTAACGCAGTCCTTGAAGCGTTGCGCGAGAATGTTCCGGCAACAGAGTTAATCGTGGCACGCAGTATTGATGTAGATGATCGTGTTGCAGAATCTCTTAAGCTGGCACTTCACCATGGCCTAAATATTCGCGAAGTTCACCGCGCGGAGATCGAAAACATTAATGCCAATAGCCAAGGAATTATCCTGGCAATTAAGCCATATCAATATTCCAGCTTCCAAGAGATTGCAGAGCGAGCCAGCCATCCGATGATGATCATCGCACTTGATGGTGTGACTGATCCGCGTAACCTCGGAGCAATTGTGCGAAGCGCATCAGCATTTGGTGCTGCTGGAGTTGTGATGACCGAACGCCGGGCAGCAGCAATGACTGCTGCGGCGTGGAAGACATCGGCCGGGGCAGCAGCACGTTTGCGGGTAGCCCAAGTGACAAATCTGGCACGCACCATTGAAGATGCGCAGAAGTTAGGCTGCTTTGTGGTTGGCCTCGATGGCGAATCAGATGTGACGTTGAGCGAGATGAAGGTCGCGCGCGAGAATTTAATGATCGTCGTGGGCAGTGAAGGAAAGGGCCTTTCACGCTTGGTTCGTGAAAAGTGCGACCTTGTCGTATCAATTCCAATTATGGCTACTACTGAGTCGCTCAATGCAAGCGTTGCAACTGCAATCGCTATGTTCTGGGTGGATGAGCAACGACGCAAGAAATAAAAGGAAAGTGCAATGATTTTTAACCGTCTCGTCGTTTGTGGTGACTCGTATAGCGAGGGTATGAGCGATGAGAAGATTGACGGTCTATATCGCGGCTGGGCCGATCGTGTTGCAGATGGCCTGGCTAAGAAGTCACCAACATTTACCTATGCAAATCTGGCGGTACGCGGAAAGCTACTGCAGCAGGTAATTGATGATCAACTTGCCATTGCAATCTCATATGTAACAGGCCCTGACACATTGGTCTCATTTCATGCAGGTGCAAACGATGCATTACGTCCTGGCTTTGATGCAGCAGCGGCGAAAGAAAAGTATCAATCTGCCGTGCGCAGATTGGCTGCTACGGGTGCAACTGTGATGCTCTTTACCGTCTTGGAAGATACTGGAAATAAAGGCCGCGGCTCAAAAGTCTGGCAAGAACGATTCGGTGCATTTAATCGTTCTATTCGCGAAGTTGCCGCGGAAGTTGGCGCGATCATTGTGGATGCAAATGGAGAGCGTTTCTTTAGTGATCGTCGCTTCTTAGCATTTGATCGCCTTCATCTGAATTCAATGGGACATTCACGGTGCGCTGAAGCAGTATTAGAAAAGTTGGGCTATGAATTCGATCCGCAATGGCGCACACCTCTGCCGCCAGCCAAGCCAACACCGTGGATAAAAGAGCGAGCTGTTGGGGTGCTCTGGTTCTTCCTCTTTGCCTTACCTTGGATTATCCGCAGACTTCGTGGCCGTTCATCAGGTGATGGGCGTATGCCGAAGTATCCACAACCTATTTCTTGGCCTCAGTAAATGAAGTTCTCTCTCCGCACCTTTCTTCGTAACCTCACGTTCACCCAACCCAGGAAGACTAGTAGGGTGCTACGCATGGAGAACCTGACAGATCGCGAGATCAGTTGGTTGGCATTTAATCAGCGAGTTCTCGAGTTAGCTGAGGATAAGAACATTCCACTCCTTGAGCGAGTGCGCTTTCTTACGATTTTTTCATCAAATCTAGATGAGTTCTATATGGTTCGCGTCGCATCCGTATTGCGCAAGATCGAAAATAATATTGTTTCGAAGAACTCTGCGGGCTTTACACCGCACGAACTTCTTGCTGAGATTTCGCGGATAGTTAAAGATCTGACTGCACACCAGTATAAAATTTTTGAAGAAGATATTAGGCCTGCCCTAAGTAAAAAAGGCATCGAGCTCATTTCCTGGTCAGATCTGAAACCAGGCGAGAGAGATTACCTACAAGAACTTTTCCGCAGTCGTATCTTTCCCGTGTTGACGCCACTTGCTGTAGATCCATCGCACCCGTTTCCATATATCTCAGGGCTCTCACTCAACTTAGGTGTGCGCGTTATTAATCCAGATAGTCGCGAAAAGTTTTTTGCAAGAGTTAAAGTTCCACCAATTCTTAGCCGTCTGATAGCAACGGATGAGAACTCCACGCGATTTATCCCGCTAGAGGATCTGATTGCAGAGAATCTTGATCAACTCTTTCCAGGAATGGAAATCGGCGGTCACATCGTATTTAGAGTGACGCGCAACCAAGATCTTGAAATAGATGAGGATGATTCCGATGACTTGTTATCAAGTCTTGAGCAAGAACTTCTCCTACGCCGCTTTGGTCCACCTGTACGTCTTGAGGTGGAAACAGGTGTGAATCAAGAGCTTCTCGCGATGCTGATGGATGAACTTGAGATTGATCCCCTTAATGTGATTCGCTCTGGCAATCCAGTTAACTTGCAAGACCTTTCTAAGATTGCTGATCTCAAGAGTGCAGAGCTGCACTTTCCACCATTTACCTCCAAGACCCCTAGACCACTTGCTGGTATCGATGAGGAAGATCACGATGTCTACTTCTCAGCGCTGCGACAGGGCGAGATCCTGCTGCATCATCCGTATGACTCATTCACTCATTCAGTCGTTGATTTCTTAAATCACGCCGCAGCTGATCCGAAAGTTCTGGCAATCAAGCAGACGCTCTATAGAACATCTGGTGATTCACCAATTGTGGCAGCCCTGATTGAAGCCGCTGAATCGGGTAAGCAAGTGCTTGCTGTTATTGAAATCCGTGCTCGTTTTGACGAGCAGGCAAATGTG
>JBIIRQ010000146.1:0-2924 GCA_044341445.1 Candidatus Planktophila sp. | reverse complement strand
TTAGCACTTCTTAACACAATCGGAGCAACTACTGCAGCGGTACTAGCGTGGCTGCTCGTTGAAAAGATTCGTGATGGGCATGCAACAAGCCTTGGTGCAGCATCTGGTGTAGTAGCTGGACTTGTTGCCATCACTCCTGCATGTGCTGCGGTAAATGCAAGCGGTGCCTTGATAATCGGTGCGGTTGCTGGCGTTCTTTGCGCACTTTCGGTTGGCCTTAAGTTCAAGTTTGGATACGACGATTCTCTTGATGTGGTCGCCGTTCACCTTGTAGGCGGAATCGTTGGAACAGTCATGATTGGCTTTGTTGGAGTTGAAGTAGGTCTCTTCGATGGTGGAGGAACAGAGCAACTCGTGAAGCAGATCATTGGCGCAGGAGCTGTCCTTGCGTACTCATTTATCGTTACATTAATTATCGGCAAGGTAATCGATATGATCTTCGGATTCCGTGTCACTGGCGATCAAGAAGTTGCTGGCATCGATGTAGCAATTCATGCCGAACGCGCATATGAACTATCGGATAATAGCCAAGGAAGTGTCCTAGGCGTTTCTAAGGGAGGGCAGTAATGAAACTGATTACAGCAATACTTAAGCCATTTAAGTTAGATGATGTAAAGGATGCTCTTCAGGCAGCCGGAATTACAGGAATGACTGTTTCCGAGGCCAGTGGCTTCGGACGTCAACGGGGACATACTGAGGTCTATCGTGGGGCCGAATACACCGTTGATCTCGTTCCTAAAGTTCGCCTGGAAGTTTTGGTTAATGATGCCGATGTCGAGAGCGCTCTCGATCTCATTGTAAAGGCAGCATTCACCGGATCTATCGGCGATGGAAAGGTCTGGACAACTTCAGTTGAACAAGTAATTCGTGTTCGAACAGGAGAGCGTGGTTCAGAAGCAATCTAAAGGGTGAAATAAGAAATGAGTACTCGAGAACGTCGACTGAGATCTGACAAGACTGATGCCTCACTTGTTAACTTATTTGGCGCTCTCGGTGCAACTTCTCAAGGAGTGAGTCTCGCCGCGGTCGGAGGTTATGGCCGCGGCGAACTCTCTCCAGGGTCTGATGTGGATCTGATTTTTATCCATCGTGGCAAAGATCAAAAAGAACTTAACGAGATCGTTAACTCAATTCTCTATCCACTGTGGGATCAAGGCTTATCGATTGATCACTCAGTAAGAACTGTGAGCGAGAGTCTAGAGCTTGCAAAAAAAGATATCCGAGTGGCTATGGGACTTCTTGATATTCGCTTAATTTGCGGGGATCCCGATCCCGTCGCCCACCTTCAAGTAGACAATCTTGACCTTTGGCGAAGAGACTCACGACGCTATCTACAAGAGTTAAAAGAATCCATGCGTATTCGTCACGAGAAAAGTGGTGAATTGGCGTATCTCTTAGAGCCAGATCTGAAAGAGGCTCGTGGCGGACTTCGTGATATCAACTCGATCAAATGTATTGCCCGCTCTGATGTTCGCCTGCCAACTCTGGAACGAATTGCAACGGCAGAGAGCACACTTCTTAAGATTAGAGATAGCCTGCATACCTTAACTGGGAACTCAAAAGATCGACTCTTCTTTCGTGAACAAGATACATTGGCGGAAATTCTCGGCTACGCCGATGCCGATGTATTGATGGCTGAAGTTGCTAAATCTGCGCGATCAATAGATTATCTACTTGGATCAATTTGGCATGGCATCGAGTATCGTGGCAAGGATCGTCTCGGACGATTCATGAAGAAGGTTCGCACGACTGCGCTAACTCCGGACATTCTGATTTCACACCAAGAGGTTGCCTTAAGCGTTGCTGCCCCCATCTCAACCGATGCAACCCTGTCATTTAAAGTAGCCGCCGCCGCTTCTCAGATCGGTCTACCTCTTTCGATGGAAACCTCGGCGCTTATTGGTCAGAATGCGCCGCCGCTCTCATCGCCTTGGCCGCGGATTGCGCGAGAAAACTTCATTGCATTTATTGGCGCTGGCCCATCGATGATTCCGGTGTGGGAAGGCTTTGAGCAAGAAGGCGTGATTACATCCTGGTTCCCAGAGTGGAGCAAGGTCAGCTCACTTCCGCAACGCAATCTTTTACATCGCCATACTGTTGATCGACATATGGTTGAAACTCTCGTTCATGCAAGCGCTCTTACTCGAAAGGTTCACCGCCCAGATTTGCTTCTCTTCGCTGCACTCTTTCATGACATTGGTAAAGGCACAGAAGATGATCATTCGATTAGGGGCGCTTCCCTCATTATGCCGATAGCGGCTCGCGTGGGCTTTGATTCCGCCGATCAAGAGACCCTCAAAATCTTGGTTCAACACCATTTACTTCTTTCGGCTACGGCTACTCGGCGAGACCTTGACGACCCTGCAACTATTGCAACTGTTCTTTCCGCGATACCTGATGTTGCTACCCTCGAACTCTTGCACGCGCTGAGTGTTGCCGATGGTGAAGCAACTGGAAAGGCTGCTTGGTCTGAGTGGAAGGCTGGCTTGGTCGAAGATTTGGTGAGGCGAGTCAAGAACGCGATGGTCGATAACACGCTCGCCCCGCAACCTGAGTTAAGTGCAGAACAGAGTGCAATCGCAGCGAGAGGCGAGCTCTCAATTCATGTGGAGAAGCGTGAGTATGACTATCTCATTGATCTTGTAGTACCTGACAGATCTGGCTTGCTTTCGCTAGTTGCAGGTGTTCTCAATGTCTTGCGCCTTGATGTTCGCTCTGCCAAGACAAAGACAGTAAATGATTGTGCAGTGATGCAGTGGGTGGTGATCGCCGATCCTCACGCACCTGAGATCACTGATGAATCAATGAGAAAGCAACTCACCAGTGCACTCAGTGATAGCCGTTTACTTGCAGAACGCATACAGGAACGCATTGCTACCTATGCAACTTTGCCTAAGATTCCTTTCCCAGATCCCGTTGTTGAG
>JBIIRQ010000145.1:0-2945 GCA_044341445.1 Candidatus Planktophila sp. | reverse complement strand
GCAGCTGCTGGGGTCACCGGTGAAAAACTCAGCCATGAAGAAGTAATCGCAGCGGGCAAGGCGGCGGCAAGCTCGATGGGTGAATTGATTAAAAAAACTATTCCGCAGATTATTTAGTTAAGGGTAATTGAGAAACTGATGGATCTAGGACTGAAAGAAGAAGTAGCTCTTTGGATTGCAGATGATCCAGATCCGGTAACCGCATCAGCGCTACAAGCACTACTTGATGCAGGTGATGAGAGAAAACTCCGATCTTATTTCAATGGCTTTCTAGAATTTGGAACCGCGGGTTTACGTGGGCCTAATGGACCAGGTCCATCATGTATGAATCGCGCAGTTGTTGGAAGAACAGCTGCAGGCATTGCCCAGTATATGAAAAAGCGTGGATTCAATCGTGTTGTTATTGGACGAGATGCACGGCATGGTTCATATGAGTATGCGATAGAGAGCGCTGAAATCTTTAGTGGGGCAGGCTGTGAAGTATTTCTCTTGCCGAGAGCTCTCCCTACCCCTGTACTTGCATATGCAACCAAAGCTCTCAGCGCTGATATCGGAATTATGGTGACTGCTAGCCACAACCCGCCAGCAGATAATGGATATAAAGTTTATGTCGGCCCTATGGCTGATGGAATTTCTTATACTAATTCTCAGATTATTACTCCGACTGATGGATTGATAGCCGAGGAGATCAGGGCGATTACAGAACTTTCAACTCAGCCTCGAGGTAGCAAGTGGAGCGTTGTCACAGAAGAGATCATCGAGGAGTACATCGCGCGCACTGCAACCCTTGGGTCAAAACCGGGCTCACTAAAAATTGTCTACACAGCAATGCACGGAGTCGGCACCCAGACACTGACACAAGTTTTCGAAAAAGCAGGCTTTCCGCCTCTGATTCTTGTGGCAGAACAATCAGAGCCTGACCCTGACTTTCCCACAGTTGCCTTTCCTAACCCCGAGGAACCTGGTGCGATCGACCTCGCAATTTCAACAGCCAGAGCGCACAATGCAGACTTAGTGATTGCTAATGATCCCGATGCAGATCGATGTGCAGCAGCGATAAAAGACCGAGATGGACAATGGCGCATGCTGCGAGGAGACGAGCTTGGAGTTATTTTTGGTGAATGGATTGCCAGAACTGCTCCAACAGGAACCTTTGGAAATTCAATTGTTTCATCATCTATCCTGCGAAAAATATCTGCTCACTATGGAATTAACTTCGAAGAGGTACTTACTGGATTTAAGTGGCTTGCCAAAATTGAAGATCTCGCTTTTGGTTACGAAGAAGCAATTGGTTACGCCGTAGACTCAGAAACGGTCAACGATAAAGATGGCATCTCAGCGGCGCTTCTCCTGGCTCAGATTGCTACCACTTTGGCCGAACAGGGCAAAGATCTCAATGACTTACTCGATGAAGTCTGGGCTCGTCATGGTTTTCACGGAACTGAACAGATTTCAATTCGCGTTGCAGATATGGGTGCAATCACCGCTCTTCTCACACGCTTGCGTACCATGCCACCGCGTGAGATTGCTGGCCGCACAGTAGAAAGTATTGATGATCTTGCAGCACCTACTGATGGCCTGCCACCAACTGATGGAATACGTATCTGGCTTTCTGGCGGTATCCGAATAATTATTCGCCCATCCGGAACTGAAGCAAAACTTAAATGCTATATCGAAGTGATTAGCGCTAACAGAGAAAAAGCTGAAGCCGAGCTATCTTCGCTTCGTCAACCTTTGCGAGATTTACTAGGAGCTTAACTTCGATGCGGCAACACTTGCCGCATTTATCTTTGATCGCGCCGCAATTAAAGCTGGAGAGCGCAACGTGATCTCGATGCTCTTCTCTACAATACCGTAACGAAAACCGTAGACACCTAGTACTGGATCAACCTCGTCGTAAAGAGCTCTACCCGCCAATGTCTCAGTCAATAGATCTATAAGGGCAAGATCGACTCGCTTCACTACGGTGGCGAGTAAGAATTTCTTTGAGGCGGCATCAACTGTTAAAAACTGATCAGGCTCTTGGGTGATAAGCCCTGCTGAAAATCGAGTCTTTCCTCCGCGATTAGAGGTTGCAATGACCGAGAAAACATCGGTCGCTGATCCGGTTGTTGCTAGATAAATCACGTCATGGCCTGATCGAAGTAGGTTTGAGGTAACAGAACTTGCAGATGTTGTGATCGACCTGTGGGTAACAGTTATTGACTTTTTAGCCGCTCTTGCACCAGGCAGAAATCCCTTATCAAAAATTGCTTTCTGGGATGAATAGCCAATCATCGCAATTTTGCCACTTTTGCTAGAGAGCGCGGCAGCAAATCCGGCTAAGTAAGCCCCTTGTACATCAGCGAAAACAATCGACGTAACGTTGAGTGCATCAACTGTTGCATCATTAAGAATTGCAAACTGAGTCTCGGGAAATTCTTGGGAGAGTTCCTTGAGAGTCGATGCATATCCTGTTCCCACTGCAATAACTATGATGCAGCCTTTATTCACCAATGCAGTGAGGCGGTCTTTGCGATCTTTTGCCTCGCCTGATGTAACAGTGGTTTCAAGAGTGAATTGAAATTTTGTTGAGGCGGCCTTTAATCCAGCCTGAGCCGCATCGTTAAAGGAATCATCTCCCGGGCCTCCTTCATCGTATGCCAAACAGATTCGATGAGAATCTGCCTGCGCTACAGAGATGGGGGCTACCAAAGAGGCTACGAGTAGCGCCGAGAGAAGAATCTTCTTCATTACTGAACTACTCCCAATCCCTTATAGGTTGCATCCAAGGTAGCACTCGCGACGGTACGCGCCTTCTCACTTCCCTGATGCAAGATGCTAAGAAGGTGCTTTTCATCGAGTAAAAGCTCCTGCGCGCGCTCACGTATTGGTCTGAGATATTCAACAACGACATCAGCTACCGCTGCCTTGAAATCTCCATAACCTTTTCCTACAAAATCATT
>JBIIRQ010000144.1:0-2972 GCA_044341445.1 Candidatus Planktophila sp. | reverse complement strand
GCCGGGGTCGGTCTGGCGCCCGGGTGAGCATCGACGACTTGGAGATGGATCGTGTTTGATCCCATATCAAGTACGCCTAGTCGCATGCACGTAACCTAGTCCACTTACTGCGATTTTCAGATTAGCCAAACCCCTGACATAATTACGCCTCGTTGCAGATAATGCGTCAGGCCTCCCTAGCTCAGTGGTAGAGCATCCGCCTTGTAAGCGGAAGGTCGTCAGTTCAATCCTGACGGGGGGCTCCACGCAAAGATAGAGAGGTGGAGACCATGAGTAAGGATTCAGCTGATCTTTCAACATTTAACGATCTCATCAGTGCGAATAAAGAATACGCAGAAAATTTTAAATATCGTGATCTCACAGGATCGGCAGCCAAGGGTTTAGCAATTGTGACCTGTATGGATTCACGAATTAATCCACTCTCGGTTGTGGGTATGCGCTCAGGCGATGCCAAGATCTTGCGCAATGCCGGAGCGCGCGTCACCGAAGATGTTCTGCGCACCCTTGTTCTTGCCACTTATCTTTTAAACGTCGACCGCATTCTTGTGATGCCTCATACTGATTGCCGAATGGCCCAGAGCGATGAGTCGGCGATTCACGATTTAATCGAAAAGCAATTTGGGGTTGATACTCGAAGCCTGGAATTCCGCGTGACAAAAGATCAAGAAGCTGCCTTGAAGACTGATATCACTCGCGTTCGCGCATATCCGTTGTTGCGTAAGGGAGTTTCTGTTATCGGTGCGATCTATGACGTCAAAAGTGGTGCGATCGAGTTTAAGAACTTCTAAAGATCTGGATTGCTCCGTTTAATTGGCATTCGCGTTATTGGATAACTCAAATCCGATAGAAAGTCTTCAATCAGGGCCTGAACTATCGCTGGCTTCTCTTTAACTAATCCATGTGATGTTCCGGGCACGATTGCTAGTTGGCCCAATGGAATTCGCTCGAAGAGGTCGATAGTGTGATCGTGGCGCACCACATCATCATCTCCGGCCATAACAAGGACGGGACATTGAATACTTGCCAGTGAATCTGGGGAGATCTTTGGCTCGACCTTCCAGATAGCGCTCATCTTTGCAATTTTCTCATCAAGTGTGTGTGGAGCATCGGGAGAAGTAATTGCGTATTCGTCCCGATCTTCTTGGGCAATAAATCCATCAGGTTCGGGAAGTGGATGAATTCCACTGTGATCATAATTTCCTGCGATCGAGACAATGGATGCAACGAGATCTGGTCGCTCGATAGCAACCATCAGCGCAATATTTGCCCCATCGCTATACCCGACAATATGCGCAGGCTCTTTTACAACATCTTCTAAATATGCAATCGCTTCATTTTTTTGAAATTCAAAGTGGAAGCTTCCTGGTTGATCACCTGTATATCCATGTCCGGTGCGGTCATAGGCAAATACATGAAAGTGATCTTCCACTGCTGGAAGTATCTGCATATCCCAATGTGATGTTTGGCTTAAACCACCATGAAGTAAGAGAACTGCCTCACCATCGTGTGGCCATTCGTAGGAACGAATGCGATGACCACGAAGATCGATGTACTCAGACATCGCTACATGCTGTCCATAATGTGGCGGTTGCCGCGATCAAATGTCAGGTAGTTCCACGTCCAATCAGCGATCGTGCCGATCTTGTTGCGCCCACCTAAGAGATAGAAGAGATGGAGCCACAACCAGGCATACCAGGCAGGAATTCCCGCCATGGTGAAATTACCAACCTGCACAACTGCTTTGTGTCGCCCAATAGTTGCCATCGAACCTTTATCGCGATACTTAAATGGTTGCAACGCTTTACCAGCAGCTAATCTGATGATCTGATCGGCAACAAATCGTCCTTGCTGCATTGCAACGGGTGCAACCTGAGGCAAGAAGCGTCCATCCTTACCTTTAGCGCCTGAAATATCGCCGATCGCCCAGACATATGGATAATGCGAAACCGCAAGTGTTGGATCAACGCTAATGCGCGTGCCATCGAGTGGAAGATTGAGAGTGGCACCTGCTGGCTCACCTTTTACTCCAGCTGCCCAGATTGTTACTTCAGATGGAATTGAATCAGCGCCCTTAATCAAAATACTGCGTGGCTTTACCTCTTGCACAGCAGTATTGAGTTTTACCGTAACGCCCATCTTTTCTAGGTCACGCTGTGCGCGACTAGAAAGTTTTTCTGTAAACATTGGCAGAATCCGTGGGCCGGCTTCAATCAAGTAGATATCAATATGCTCTGAGGCATGCTTGTGATCATTACGTAGCGGTCCGCGAACAAGTTCGGCAATCGCACCCGCCATCTCCACACCTGTTGGGCCTCCACCAATAACAGAGATGCTCAAGCGAGTCTCATCTTCAAAGCGACAGAGATCTTCAAAGCGACGCATAATCTCAGCTCGAATCGCAATCGCCTCATGAACATTTTTCATTCCGAGGCCATTTTCGGCCACACCCGGAATTCCAAAATCGTTTGTAGAAGAACCAAGCGCGACCACCAAGTGATCAAAATCTAAACTCTCGCTGGAATCTAATTTAATTGATTTGTTCTTGTGATCAACCGAAATTGGTGACCCCATGCGAAATTTAATTCCTTTTTTATTTAACACTCCACGAACTGGGTGGGCCACATGATCTGCCGCAAGGCCGGCGGTAGATACCTGATACAAAAGTGGCAGGAAGGTTTGGTAGTTGTGGCGGTCGACCACGATCACATCGGCCTTACCGGCTAAGGAACGCGCCGTTGCTAGGCCGCCGAAGCCTGCACCAAGGATGACGACGCGAGGTCGTGTGGAAGTTGCCATGGCTGCAGTCTAGGCTGAACCTCATGGAAGCGAAGAATGAAAAACGCCTATACCTCGTCACGGGGGCATCAGGCTATGTCGGCGGGCGTTTAGTACGAACACTGATCGAAGAAAATTTAGATGTGCGAATTCTGGTTCGCGATTGGCACAAAATCCAAGGGCAGCCTTGGGCATCA
>JBIIRQ010000143.1:0-3024 GCA_044341445.1 Candidatus Planktophila sp. | reverse complement strand
CACGGACTTCGCGAGTGATTGCGGTAATTCTATGTTCTTTCAGTTTTGCGGTAATCAGCGCCAGTGTCAGAGGTGATCCATAGACCGGAATATCGCCACGTTCACGCAAGAGATAAGGAACTGCGCCAATGTGATCTTCGTGGCCGTGGGTGAGAACAATTCCAATCACATCATTGAGGCGCTCTCGAATGTAGGAAAAGTCAGGCAATATTAAATCAATACCTGGTTGGTTATCCTCTGGGAAAAGAACTCCGCAATCAACAACTAGGAGTTTTCCCTTTGTCTCATAGACAGTCATGTTGCGACCGATTTCAGCAATGCCGCCAAGTGCGACTATGCGCATTCCACCTGTTGGAAGTTTGGGCGGAGTTCCTAGGCCGGGATGAGGATTTGTCATATGTGATTTACATTAGCCAAGTTGCACACCACCTGCGATGAGATCTTCTCGCAGAGTAGCTATCTGTGCAGGTGTGGCATCAACAAGTGGAAGGCGTGTGGTTCCGCCAGGGAGTCCCATCAAATTCATCGCAGCTTTTGTCAAAATCGCGCCTTGTGTTTTAAACGTTCCCTTAAAGACCGGAATCAACTTCTGATGAATTTCGAGTGCGCGGGTGGTATCCCCCGCAAACCATGCATCCAGCATCGCCTTGAGTTCGTTGCCAACGGTATGTCCGCAGACCGAGACGAAACCAACTGCACCAATAGAAAGGAATGGCAGATTGAGAATGTCATCACCTGAATAGACCGGAATGCCAGAACGGGCAATCACATCAGATGTCGCGGCAAGATTGCCCTTGGCATCTTTCAAAGCGACGATATTAGGCACTTCAAAGAGCCGCATGATCGTATCGCTCTCAATTTCAACACCTGTGCGACCAGGAATGTCATACATCATGATGGGAAGATCGGTTGCAGCAGCAACAGCTTTGAAGTGCGCCTCGATTCCTGCTTGCGGAGGCTTGTTGTAATACGGAGCAACGATGAGTAAGCCATCTGCGCCAGCATCGGCCGAACGTTTCGCCTGTTCTACGGTGTAAGACGTTTCATTATCACCAGCTCCGGAAAGTACCTTCACTCGTGAACCTACCGCGCTCTTCACAACTTTGATAATCTCAAGTTTTTCAGAAGACTTAGTTGTCGGTGCCTCACCTGTTGTTCCATTGACAGCGATGGCATCATGGCCATGATCTGCCAAGTGGTGAGCAAGTCGTGCAACGCCATCCCAATCGATAGACCCATCAGCGGCAAATGGGGTCACCATTGCAGTGATGAGGCGTCCGAAAGGCGCGGTTATTGACATTACGACACCCTATCGTGCCCGACTGCGCCTTTCAACGATGGCACAGATTTAGCGCGAACTTACGGTGCGATTCGCCCCGACTTTTCAAAAGCCCCGTAGGTAAGGGGCATTAATGCGGCAAATTCTGCTTCCATTTTTTCTGCCACCATTTCGATCTCACGTTGTGGGTAGCTTGGAAAGTGCGAACCCTCACGTGCGGTGCGCAGCGAAAGAAAATTCATGAGTGCGCGTGCATTCATCGTGACATACATAGAAGAGTATGTGGCAACAGGCAAAACAACGCGCGCTACCTCGCGAGCGACCCCGGCATCGAGCATCTTTTGATAGCTATCGTAGGCAACCAGGTAAGCCTCTTTCATAGCAGAGACTGATATATCGAATTGCTCTTGCGTTCCATCTTCAAATGTATACGCGCCCGTCTTTCCCACCTGAACTAATTTTCGTTCCTTAGATGGAATGTAGAAAACTGGCTTAAGTTCGCGGTACCTCCCGCTCTCTTCATTATATGAAGCGATGCGATGGCGCATAAATTCACGAAAGACGAAGATGGGGGCTGAGATAAAAAAAGTCATGGATGTATGTTCAAATGGTGAACCGTGACGCTCGCGAGCTAAGTAATTAATGAGTCCTGCTGAACGCGCTGGATCTTCACCGATTTCATCCAGTGATTGCTCGCCTGCAGTTGACACACGCGCTGCCCAAATGACATCGGCATCACTTGCACTTGCCTTAATCAATTCAACAGAGACATCATCACGAAAGATCACTTCTTCAGCCATGGTGGCACCATACCTATCTACTTCTTCCCTCCCGCGGATATCTAGGGCAGAATGCCACCGTGTCTGCAGTGAACCGTGCCACCCTCGCCCAATCATTAAGCGTTTCACTGCCTGTCGGAGCCTACGGAATCGCATTTGGGGCGGCCAGTGTGGCTGCCGGATTTTCAGTTTTACAGAGTTGCTTGATCTCGCTCCTTACCTTTTCGGGCGCTTCTCAATTCGCACTTGTTGGGGTGATGGGATCTGGTGGCAGTGCGCTGAGTGCAACAGCAACGGCATCACTGCTCGGAACACGAAATCTTCTATACGGATTACAGATGGCCCCCGTATTGCGCAGTCGCCGCTTCAAGAAAGTGATTGCAGCCCAGCTGACAATCGATGAATCAACTGGTGTTGCTATCTCGCTGGAAAAAGGTGGCTCACGTGCAATGGCGCAAGGGTTTTGGTACACCGGTATTGGCGTCTATATCTTTTGGAATCTCTTTACCCTGATTGGAGCACTTGGGGCACAAGCTATGGGAGATCCCGCAGCATTCGGTCTTGACGCAGCGGTCCCAGCAGCCTTTCTCGGTCTTATCTGGCCACGGCTTACTGGAAATAGGGAGCGAGCGTTAGCAATCAGCGCACTTGCTCTCGCTCTTCTACTCACACCTTATGTACCAGCCGGAGTACCGATTATCTCGACAGCGCTCTTAGCCGTCCTCTTTGGATTGCGTGGGCGTGTATGGCGATAACAATGAATGCGATGTGGATCGGAATAATTGCAACAAGCGTGATTGCTTTTCTTCTGAAATATCTAGGTCATAGCGTTCCAGAGCGCTGGTTGAGCCATCCCCGTGTATTAAAGATCAACTCAATGATTCCGATAGCTCTCTTGAGCGCACTGGTTGCAGTGCAGACCTTTACCAACGATAAAAACCTAGTTATTGATCAGCGTCTTGCAGG
>JBIIRQ010000142.1:0-3037 GCA_044341445.1 Candidatus Planktophila sp. | reverse complement strand
TCGTTAAGCGCTTCACATACCTCGATATATCCAAGGTACGGCGCAGTTGTGAAGTTTGTATGTGTAAATGCCGCAGCTGCCTCTTGCACGCGAGAAACAACGCGTGGATTGGCATTACCTACAGTGACTACGCCGATACCAGAACCGAGATCAATGATGCGATTGCCATCGAGATCTTCCATGATTGCACCCTCTGCGCGAGCAATAACCGTAGGAAAGGCCATGCTGAGTCCACTTGAGACAGCTTCTTTGCGACGAGCAATAGCTTCAGCAGATTTGGGGCCTGGAATCGCAGTGACGATGTGGCGCGATTGTGGGAGAAGATCCTGTCCTATAAGGCTTGTCGTCATGGATTAATCATAGAGCCTTGGATTAATAAGGCAGGCCGAGAAGTTAGGCTTAGCCACATGAGTACAGGTGATCTTCGAAACATCGCACCTCTCTTGGATGCCTATCTCGCATATTTTGAAGGCACTCGCCTGCCATTTACGATTCCAGGTCATAAGCAGAAGGCGGCACGACTTGATGCAGGCCTTGGTTCACTGGTTGATCTCGACATTCCCCTCTATGGCGGCTTAGATGAAATCAAATTAACAAATAAAGTTCTAGAAAAAGCCGAAGGGCTCGCCGGCAAACTGTGGGGCGCGGACTTTGCACGATTTTCAACGGGTGGCTCAACACACGCTAATCAAGCGGTGATTCTCGCGCTTGGAAAACCTGGCGATAAAGTCGCACTAAGCCGCACCGCACATCGATCAGTATTAAGTGCACTTGTCCTTGCAGGCCTTGAACCGCTCTGGCTGACACCGGAAATTGATTCTGCGACGGGTGTTCCGCTTGGAATTCCACTCTCTGAATTTGAACGCGTACTCCCCCAGAAACCCATCGCACTTTTGCTTACCGAACCTGGTTACCTCGGAACACTCTCTGACATTGGCGCGCTGGTGAAATCTGCGCATTCACATTCGATTCCTGTCATTATCGATGCCGCATGGGGAGCTCACTTTGGTTTTCATCCAGATCTACCAGCGCATGCTCTACAGATGGGTGCAGATGCACTTGTTACCAGTGTTCACAAAGCTCTGCCTGGATACAGCGCGTCTGCTCTCCTTCTTGCAAAGACAACGCTCTTAAGTGGTGATCGCCTTGAGCAAAGTTTTGAGACAACACATACAACATCACCTGCCGGTGCTCCATTAGCATCAATTGATGCGGTGCGCGCGCTACTGCAAAGCCAAGGCAAAAGTCTTTTAGGTAATTTGTTGATCAACATCAAAGGTTTCAAAGCTCAAGTACAGCAAGAATTTGCACTTCCGATTTTTCTCAATGAATCCGATTTTCCGCAAGGAAGGTTTGATCCCACAAAGATAGTTCTTCGCGCTAATCAATTAGGTATTTCTGGGGTCGAGCTTGAAGAGGCCTTAGGTGCCCATGGGATCCGTGTGGAGATGGCAGATAGTGACACCGTTGTCTTCCTTGCCACACTGGCAGATTCTGCCGACGACTTTGATCGGTTGGTAAAGATTGTTATTCAAACAGTAAAGAAGATACAAGGCACAGCCCGACCTAGCGCAACCGCTCTGAGTTGGTCGGTGATCCCCGAGGTGAAGATCTCAATGCGTGATGCGTACTTTGCCAAGACAGAGATGGTCTCGCGGCAGAATGCCATTGGCAGAATTAGCGCAGACCTAATTGCACCATATCCCCCAGGTGTTGCTGTTGTAGCACCAGGTGAAATTCTCACAGAACAAATAGTCAGTGGACTTACTCAGTCTAAAGATGCGGGTGTGCGGATTGCATATGCAACCGATCCCTCTTTAAATCAGTATCGGGTTGTTATTTCTTAAATGTGATTTAGGTAGTGCGGTGAATTTTATGATTTGCCGCTTGCGCAACTGGTCTAATCACCATCGAATCGACATTGAAATGCTCAGGAAGCATCACGCTCCATCTAATAGCCTCTGCCACATCCTCTGCTGTCAGTGGGCCTTCGATTCCGTCATAGACCTTTGCTGCCCGTTGACTATCGCCATCAAAGCGAACGGTGGAGAACTCATCAGTTTTTACTAAACCGGGGGCAATTTCAGTAACACGAATCGGTAACCCATTGAGCTCTAGTCGCAAAGTACGCGCGAGAGAAGTTTCTGCATGCTTTGCAGCGACGTAGCTACCGCCATTTTCATACGCAACATGGCCGGCAGTTGAAGAGATGATGACAATGTGTCCCTGGCGATTAGCCTGCATCATTGGCGTAAATGCTTTCACCATTCGCACCGTTCCGACAACGTTAAGCTCGTACGTTTTTCTCCAGATCTCTGGGTTGGAATCCAGTACGGAGACGAAATCAAAGGCACCACCAGCACAGTTAATCAAGATATTCACATCGCGATCGCGGCAATCAGCCACTAATTGATCGACACTCTTTTGATCTGTAATGTCGAGATGATGCGCTGTGATCGCGCTATTCTCTTTGGCAAGTTCTTCCAGGCGATCCAAACGTCTGGCACAGGCAATGACTTCTATACCGCTAGCAGCCAGTGCACGCACCGTTGCTGCCCCAATACCGCTACTTGCTCCAGTAACGATTGCGCACTGTGGCTTACTCATCAACTGACCCTGAACCAGACTGTCGTTGCTGCCGGTAAAACTAAACCATCAAATGGGGCTGAAGAATGCAGAATTTCTGTTGCATTAAATTTATAAGATTGAGCGCGAAAATTAATCATGCAATTCCAGCCACCAGGACGAGAGAAATGAAGCACTTCTCTGTTTTTGGTTTCGTGCCACGTCAATAATTCTTCACCTTGTAACTCTCTACGAAGTGCTAGCGCTTTACGATAAATCTCAAGTGGTGAGCCAGGAACGCCATCTTGAGATGCAATATTCACTTCAGCAAACCACGATGGCTGAGGAAGGTGGGATCCAGCGGTTCCGAAACCATAGGAAGGGCCAGATGAAGACCAAGGAAGTGGCACGCGACATCCATCTCTTCCTTTCTCGGTGTAGAGATTTCCTACATAAGAGGGATCTTGAATCT
>JBIIRQ010000015.1:0-10317 GCA_044341445.1 Candidatus Planktophila sp. | reverse complement strand
TTCAATTGTCTGCGGCATGATTCCATCATCTGCTGCGACTACAAGGACAGCAATATCAGTCACCTTTGCACCACGTGCACGCATAGCGGTAAACGCCTCGTGACCTGGTGTATCGATAAAGGTAATCGCACGATTAACGCCAGCATGATCATGATGAATTTGATATGCGCCAATGTGCTGCGTAATTCCACCGGCTTCACCCTTGAGAACTTCAGTCTTACGGATAGCATCGAGCAAGCTTGTCTTTCCATGATCAACGTGGCCCATAACTGTGACAACTGGTGGACGAGCAACGAGCTCTGAAGGATCAAGCTCTTCCATCTCTTTAGCAAGGTCAATATCAAAGTCCTGCAAGAGTTCACGATCTTCATCTTCTGGTGAGACGACTTCGATCACATAGCCAAGCTGGGCGCCAAGAATTTCAAATGTGTCAGCGTCAACAGACTGCGTTGCTGTAACCATCTCACCGAGGTGAAAGAGCGCTGCAACAAGGGCTGCTGGATCTGCATTGATCTTTTCAGCAAAGTCAGCCAGGGATGAACCACGGCGCATACGTACCTGAGTTTTTCCATCACCATGAGGAATAACAGCGCCACCAAGTTTTGGTGCCTGCATATTGTCGAATTCATCACGTAAGGCTTTTCTAGATTTTGGTTTGCGCTTTGAAGATTTGCTTGCATTCTTTCCGAATGCACCTGCTGCTCCGCCGCGACCTGGACCACCACGACCTGGTGTACCACTTGGTGCGCGACCTGGTGTTGCTCCAGCCGATGGTGGACCTGGACGATAATTTCCACCAGTTGATGGAGCGCCCGTACCAGTGCGCGGTGGATATTGCGATGGTGCACCTGATGCACCTGCAGGGCGTGGTGATGGTGGGCGCGCTGCAAAACCTGGTCGCACTGAACCTGGTCGAGGTCCTGCCATTCCAGGACGTGGTGCGCCGCTACCTTGCGGACGTGCAGGTGGGCGCGGAAGTGAACCGCCTGTTGAACCACCGGTAGAAAATGGATTATTTCCAGGACGTGGTGGGCGTGGAACTGCGCCACCGGTTGAGAAGGGATTATTTCCAGGACGTGGTGCTTTAACCTCTTCTGCAGAACTTTCTTCTGTGTGAGGTGCAGTTGGTGCAGTCGGCGCAACTGGAGCTTGCGCTGCAGCACGTTGAGCCTTAATTGCATCGAGATCTACGCCGAGCTCTGCTGCTAATTCAGCGGCAAGGGCGGGATCAACGTCAACACTCTTTTTGGCAGCGCTCTTTTTGGCAGCTGCCTTCTTTACTGGTTTTGTTTCTTCAGCAGGTTTTGCATCTGGATAGAGAGCGACAAGTTTACGAACAACTGGTGCTTCTACTGTTGATGATGCTGAACGGACGAATTCGCCCATCTCTTGGAGCTTTGCAAGAACTTCCTTGCTCTCCATGCCGAGTTGTTTTGCCAACTCATGTACGCGGACCTTTGACACATTTCTCCTGTCTTGGCCCACATACGAATGTGAATGCGAGCCTTAGTTGAACGACCTCATAATTCTGACGAGCTCATTTGAGTTTCATAACTTTCGCATCCAATTCTTTAGGTTCATCGGCGATGAACGCTTCTAGTAATGAGTGATCGAAATTGTCGGAACACTTAAAAGCGGACCTAAATGACTTTCTCTCGATGGCTTGGGCTACACATGATCTATGTATCCAGGCCCCTCGTCCGGTTGAAGTCCGATCTTGATCTGGAGTAAGTACCAGACCATCTCTGACTATCCGAACGAGCGCTTCACTCGATGCAGGCTCATCCCAAGAGTATTTCTTGCGACATGCAATGCATGTTCGTTCCACCCCTGAAGTCTATCCAAGGGCGTGGGAAATTCCTAAACGGAGGTTGGATTTACGCGGGAGTTACGGGTGTGTCTGGATGAATATCAATACGCCAACCGGTCAGGCGTGCGGCCAATCTCGCATTTTGCCCATCTTTTCCAATAGCCAATGAGAGCTGATAGTCCGGAACAACTACACGAGCCGAACGTGCAAGTTCATCAACGATTTCAACAGATGTCACCTTGGCTGGAGCGAGTGCATGAGCAACGAATTCGGCAGGATCTTCAGACCAATCGACGATGTCAATCTTTTCTCCATGGAGTTCTTCCATCACAGCACGTGAGCGAGAACCCATAGGACCGATGAGTGAACCTTTTGGTGAAACACCTGCGCGATGTGATCGAACTGCAATCTTTGTGCGATGTCCTGCCTCACGTGCCACTGCCATAATCTCTACGATTCGATCTTGAATCTCCGGAACTTCAAGTGAGAAAAGTTGCTTTACTAGCGCTGGGTGACTTCGTGAAAGCATGATCTCAGGCCCCTTGAGCCCTTGCTTTACTTCAACAACAAAACATTTAATTCGATCACCGTGTTTATATACCTCACCCGGAACTTGCTCTTGCGGTGGAATTCGACCTTCTACCCGACCGAGGTTCACATTAATCATCTTGGGATCTCGCCCTTGTTGAACCACACCTGAAATCACATCACCAACTGAACCTGTGAACTCACCAACGATCTCTGCATCATTAGTTTCACGAACTTTAAACTTAACTACCTGACGAATGGCAGATGTTGCACTGCGAGCAAAACCTTCTGGACAATCTTCCTCCTCAGCAATTCTCTCGCCCTCTTCGTTATAGATAGGAATCAGAATTGCAACATCGCCTGTCTCGCGATTGAGTCGAGAAAAGGCTCGAGGTTTGGCCTCTGGCAACTCGTTGTAGGCGGTTAAGACGCCAAGTTCAATTGCTGTAATCAACGCTTCGATCGGCATTGCCTTCTCTGATGTAAGTGCAACTAGCGCCTGCATATCTACATGCATTTACTTATCATCCTTACGACTAAATTCAATTTCAACAAGAGCGCGTTTAATATCGGCAAGAGCAACAACTTCTGCTCGGCTCTCTTTTTTATTGACCACAGTTAGCGTCACGCTCTCATCTGTATTGGATGCGATTCGACCAATAACTTCGCTGCCATCTAAGCGGATAACCTTAAGCAGGCGATCGTGATTCTTAGCAAAATGACGAGGAAGCACCAATGGTCGATCAACGCCAGGTGAAGTCACTTCGAGAGTAAATGGAGTTTCGCCCATAAATGGTGCTACATCTAGGAGTTCAGAGATCAAGCGTGATACTGACGTTACTTGATCAAGGTTAAGGGAAGAGTCACCATCGACAATACAGGTAACGATTCGGTGGCTTCCTGGGGTAGCTATATGAATATCTTCTAAGTAGAACCCGGCTTCAAGAACTGCAGGTGTTAAGAGTTCGATGAGTTGATCTTTAAGCGCCATAGTCGTTCTACCTATTCGATTATTGTTAAGTTGTAAGGCTAAATTTATCACCACATTGTGATTGTGTCTAAACCCACCTTAAATATAAGCAGCGTTGTGATTGCTAGAAAAACCTTGCGGACAAAGCTCGAGCCACCCCTTATCGCAAGAGTTGCTCCGATTAATCCTCCAGCAATATTTGCAACAGCGAGGAGGAGGCCGAGTTTCCATAAAATGGAACCGTTGAGGCCAAAGACCATAATTGCACCAAGATTTGTGCAGAGATTGATCACCTTAGCCATCGCAGATGCGTTTAAGAATGCAAAGCCAAGGACAGCGACGAGAACGAGAATAAGAAATGATCCAGTTCCTGGCCCAATGAGGCCGTCATAGAATCCGATCAGGCCAGCAGCAAGTGCCCCAATCCGAATTTGCTTGGCGGGTGAATACTTCAATGATTCAACCGCGCCTAGCTGGGGTCGTCTCCATGTATAGATAACAACGGCAATCAATAAAACCACGATGATTGGGCGAAGCGCTTGGGTGGGAATTGTCGAAGCCAGTTGAGCTCCTGCAATAGAACCGATAAATGCCGGGAGCGCCATTGCAAAGAGCAATCGAAAATCAAAGGTAATCGCTCGGCGATACAAAATCGTGGCTGCAGTTGTTCCAAAGACTGAGGTGAGTTTATTTGTTCCTAGAACTTCAACGGTTTCAAATTTTGGGAGACCAATAAGAAGTGCGGGTAATTGGATCAACCCTCCCCCTCCGGCCATGGAGTCGATTAAGCCTGCACAAAATGCTGCGCAGATCAGAAAAACAATTGTTGTGAGAGTTAATTCGTAAAACACAAGGAGGGCTTTAGAGCGACTCTACTAAAGTTGCTATTGCGCGAGCTGCGCCAGAGAGCGGTATCTCCTGCTTATCGCCAGTGCGACGAACCCGAAGCTCTACATTTCCTTGTTCTAGTGATTTACCAACAACAACGATGACAGGGTTGCCGATTAATTCAGCATCTTTGAACTTCACTCCGGGGCTTGTCCCACGGCGATCATCGAGCATTACGCTAATACCTATTGTTTCAAGTTCGGCGGCAATAGCTTCTGCTGTCTCAAAAGGTAGATCATCCTTACCTGTTGCAACAATATGAACCTTGGCAGGTGCTAGATCAACTGGCCAGTTAAGTCCGATCTCGTCATAGGTCTGTTCGGCAATTGCGGCAACTGCTCTGGTAACACCGATTCCATACGAGCCCATTGTGACAACTTGCGACTTCCCGTTCTGGTCAAGGACTGTGAGCGAAAGGGCTTGCGCATATTTTCGACCGAGTTGAAAGATATGTCCGATCTCAATTGCACGATCAATCACGACTGCAGTTTCACATTCAGGGCAAGCATCTCCCACGCGAACTTCTGCTGATTCAATATAGGCATCCGGTGTGAAGTCTCTACCGTTAACTACATTGCGCGCATGGCGATTGATTTTGTTAGCCCCTGTTACCCAAGAAGTGCCAGGAGCGATTCGAGGATCTGCATACACTGTAATTCCGAGAGCTTTAGCATCCTGTGGTCCTATATATCCCTTAACAAGTCCTGGAAATTGTGCGAAATCAGAATCTTCGAAGGTCCGAAGTTCATGTATTCCGCCACAATTTTCTTGGAATCGTTTGAGATCAACTTCTCGATCGCCGGGAACAAGAATTGCTATCGCTTTGCCATCTGCCATCACCATGACATTCTTTAGTGTGTGCGCACCAGTAAATCCACCGCCAAAGCGTTCATTAAGTACATCAACTAGTGAATCAATGGTTGGTGTATTGGGTGTATCAAGCTCTTCCATCGCAGGGGTTGCAGAAGAATCTACCGAATCAACCTTGGTAATCATCGCTTCAACATTTGCCGCGAAACCACACGATGGGCATAGAACATATGTATCTTCACCGGTAGGACATGGAGCCAAGAACTCCTCCGACTTTGATCCACCCATAGCTCCAGAGACAGCCCTAACAATGTTGTACTTCATCCCAAGTCGATCAAAGGTTTTGATATAGGCATCACGGTGTTTTTCATATGACACATCTAAGCCAGCATCATCGATATCGAAAGAGTAAGAATCTTTCATCACGAATTCTCTACCGCGGATAATTCCGCTGCGTGGGCGGGCCTCATCACGAAACTTTGTTTGAATTTGGTAGATGGAGAGAGGCAAATCCTTATACGAGGAGTACTCCCCCTTGACCATCAGGGTAAACATCTCTTCATGCGTTGGGCCTAGAAGATAGTCAGCACCTTTGCGGTCTTGCAGTCGAAAAAGTGATGGGCCGTACTCCTCCCAGCGATGAGTGGCTTCATACGGTTCGCGCGGTAAAAGAGATGGAAAATGCACTTCTTGAAATCCTGCCGAATCCATCTCCTCGCGAATCACGCGTTCAATGTTACGAAGTGTGATGACACCGAGTGGAAGCCACGAATAAATTCCTGCGCCGATACGGCGAATGTATCCCGCACGTACTAAGAGGCGATGGCTTGCAACTTCTGCATCTGCAGGATCATCGCGGAGTGTGCGCAGGAAAAGGGTAGACATTCGCAACATGGGGCGAGCCTACCCGAGAGAGAAGATCAAATTGCAGTTTTAGCGCGTGAGAACTTCCGGTTTGCCGCTTGCAACCCCTGCAGCTTCCATCTCATCAGCAAGGCGCATGGCTTCTTCAATAAGAGTTTCAACAATCTGCGCTTCGGGGACTGTCTTAATAACTACGCCCTTAACAAATATCTGTCCCTTGCCATTTCCTGATGCGACTCCAAGGTCTGCCTCGCGGGCTTCTCCGGGGCCATTAACTACGCAACCCATAACGGCAACGCGTAAGGGAACTGTCATCCCCTCAAGACCAGCCTGAACTTTTTCGGCCAAGGTATAAACATCTACTTGTGCGCGCCCACATGATGGACAGGAAACTATCTCTAACTTACGTTGACGAAGGTTGAGAGATTCAAGGATAGAAATTCCAACCTTTACCTCTTCCACAGGAGGTGCTGACATTGATACGCGAATGGTGTCGCCAATTCCTTCGGCGAGCAAAATTCCAAATGCTGTTGCGGATTTAATCGTGGCTTGGAAGGCAGGGCCGGCTTCAGTAACGCCAAGGTGTAGCGGATAGCTGCACTGTGCTGCCAAGAGACGGTAAGCGCTGACCATAGTGACGGGATCATGATGCTTCACCGAGATTTTAATATTTGAAAAACCATGCTCTTCAAAGAGTGAGGCTTCCCAGAGTGCGGATTCGGCCAAGGCCTCTGGAGTAGCTTTGCCGTACTTTGCTAGAAGTCGTGGATCGAGTGAACCGGCATTAACGCCAATGCGGATTGGAATTCCTGCATCTCCTGCCGCCTTGGCGACCTCTTTCACCTTGTCATCAAATTGCTTAATGTTTCCTGGATTGACTCGAACGGCAGCACATCCTGCATCGATAGCTGCAAAGATATATTTTGGTTGGAAGTGAATATCTGCGATGACCGGGATCTGTGACTTCTTGGCAATCTGAGCGAGTGCATCTGCATCATCTTGGCTCGGAACAGCAACTCGTACGATCTGACACCCTGATGCAGTTAACTCAGCAATCTGTTGCAGCGTTGCGTTGACATCGGCTGTGAGCGTTGTGCACATTGATTGAACGCTTACCGGGTGATCGCTACCCACTCCAATTTTGCCGACCATCAATTGATTGGTTTTACGACGAGGTGCAAGAGTCTTTAACGGTGCAGATGGAATTCCAAGATCGACCATGGCTCTATTCTGCCTCAACTCTAGCCGTTGAGCGAGATGGGATTGATTATGTCGGCAACAAGTAAGAGCAGGGTCAGGGCAATTAAGATCACAACTATAACTGCGGTGATCGGGGTAAGCACCTGAACATTAATGGGAGCAGGTCGTCCACGACCACGTAAGCGAGCGATCAGCGCCCTGATCTCATCTGCAATCGCAACGGCCATGTGCCCACCATCAAGAGGCAGGATGGGAAGTAGATTAAAGATACCGACAAAGATATTCAGGCTGGCAATAATAATTAAGAAGGTGCCGATGCGTTGGCTCCAGTTTTGATTTCCACTGGCAAGGGTCTCACCTGAGACTCGTGCAACTCCTACAACTCCTACTAAACCATTGATATCGCGTTCATCGCCGCCAAATGTTTGCCCCCAGAGCTCTGGGATCTTTGAAGGTAATAACGCTAATGATTTAAGAGATTGAACGATCATATTCTTACTTATAATTGCTGATTCTTTTCCTGCTGAGATCACATCTATACGCTTAGTACCTATCTCATTGATGATTCCGAGAAGATAGCGTTCCTCACCACCTATATCTGTCAGTCGAGGGGTTGCAACGAGTGAAACCTCTTGCCCATCACGTGCGATGGTAAATCGAAGCTGTGCTCCATTAGATGAGCGAATGAGATCAAAGCCAGTGGCCCAATCGGTGATGACTTGACCATCAATGGATGTGATCTCATCTCCTGCTCGAAATCCCGCGTCAAGAGCGGCAGAATCTGGAATTACTTCCTTGATCACAGGTGAAATTGTGTTGACACCGACCCCTGCCAGCAGAGTAAAGAGGAGAAAGAATCCAAGAACAAAGTGGAGAAATGATCCCGCGCCAAGAACGATAAGTTTCTTTGATGAGCGGGCCGAATAGAAAGCCCGTGACTCTTGTCCTGGTGCCATCACATCATCTGGAGTCATTCCCGAAATCTTGCAATATCCACCAGCAGGAATTGCCTTGATTCCGAATTCAGTTTCACCTCGACGGTACGACCAAATACGTTTTCCAAATCCTAAGAAAAACTCGGTTACCTGAAAGTTGAACTTTCGAGCAGTGATGTAATGACCAAACTCGTGCACCATCACAGATAGTAAGAGCGCCACGACAAAGGCAATAATTCCTAGAATCTCCATCAGCGAGCCACCTTCTTTATCTTCTCACGTGCAACTTGGCGCGCATCATCTTCGATGGCACTGACATCGGCCAGATCGCGCAGCGGTGAGACTGCTGAGGGAGAGAGTTGTTGGACCACAGCGTCGACTATATCGATGATTTCTGAGTATCCAATGTGAGAATCAAGAAAAGCGTCAACAGCAACTTCATTTGCTGCGTTAAAGATGGCGGGAAGTCCGCCGCCCAGAGCCCCGCAACGGCGCGCAAGATCGACAGCGGGAAATTTGGAGTGATCGATCGGAGAGAAATTCCAGGTGGAGGCTTGGGCCCAATTAATTGCAGGTGTTGCGCCACTGAGTCGATCAGGATAAGAAAGTGCGTATGCAATTGGTCCCTTCATATTGGGAGGACTTGCCTGCGCAATCGTTGAACCATCGATAAATTCAACGAATGAGTGAACGATAGATTGAGGGTGAATAACCGCTTCAATCTGCGCGTACGGAATATCAAAGAGGTAGTGCGCCTCAATAATTTCCAGACCTTTATTGACTAACGTCGAAGAGTTAATGGTGACAACAGGACCCATCGCCCATGTTGGATGCGCCAGTGCTTCTGCAACGGTAACGCTAGAAAGATCATCGCGATCTCTAAATGGCCCCCCACTTGCGGTGAGCACTAGCCGCGATACTTCACTTCTCTTTCCCGACTTTAACCCTTGGTACAAAGCGCTATGTTCTGAGTCAACGGGAAGAAGTTGTCCTGGTTTTGCAATCGACATAACAATTTCGCCGCCAGCAACGAGTGATTCTTTGTTAGCCAGGGCGAGTGTGTTTCCGACCTTAAGAGCTGACAGAGTTGGCCCCAGTCCAATCGAACCGGTGATTGCATTAAGTACAACATCACAGGTAATTGCTGCGATTTCAGTTGATGCTTGCGGGCCATCAATTACTTGCACCCCAGGCAAACTCTCGCGTACACGATCAGCATGAAGCGCAACCCCAACAATAGAAACTTTAAATCGCTTTGCCTGCTCGATGAGTAAGTCGGTGTTTTTGCCGCCGGCGCTAAGAGCTACGACGCGAAAGAGTTCTGGATGTGCGGCAATGATTTCAAGGGCCTGCACCCCGATCGATCCAGTAGAACCAAGGATGACAACATCACGCATGAATTAACGATCCAGAAGATTTTGTGTGGGTGAATAATTATTTCCGCTACGGCGCTTAGCGATTGCACTTAAGGCTTCAAGAACAACACGGTTGGCTAAAATTGCGGTTATATCTGCGCTATCAAAAGCTGGTGCAACTTCGACGACATCGATTCCTACAACGGGAAGTTCCAAACAGATTCGTCTGACCGCTTCAAGCAACTCGCGTGATGTCATTCCACCAGGTTCTGGAGTTCCTGTACCTGGCGCCATCCCTGGATCAACCACATCAATATCTACTGAGAGAAATACTCCATCGCAGCCATCGGTGAGAGTTGCAAAAGATTCATCAAGAACGGTATTGAGTCCACGATGATGAATCTCGGTCATCTCATAAGAACGCATGCCTTGATCGCGCATCCATGCAAGGGTTGCATGATCCGGCCAATACCCTCGAAGACCTAGTTGCAAGAAGCGATCTCCGCGCATGTATCCATCTTCAATGAGACGACGCATCGGAGTTCCGTGTCCGATCAATGCACCGAAGTGATCTTCGCCAGTATCGGCGTGCGCATCGAAGTGGATCATTGAAATCTTTCCATGTCCGCGATGGTTTGCAATCCCTGCAACATCTGCAGATGCGATCGAATGATCACCACCAAGAATTACAGGTATTGCACCTGCTCGTGAAATTTTCTCCGTCGCCTCGCGCAAAACGGCAAGGGAAGCGACAAGGTCTCCCCCGGGCATCATCAAGTCCCCAGCATCTACAACTTTCAGATCTTTCAAACCATCTGTACGTAGCGCTAAATGTGGGCGACTTGCATCATGGGGCAGATAATCTCCGCCACGAATTGCTTGCGGACCAAACTTAGCACCGGATCGATGCGAAGTTCCTGAATCAATGGGCGCACCGACAATGACAATATCGGCATC
>JBIIRQ010000140.1:0-3076 GCA_044341445.1 Candidatus Planktophila sp. | reverse complement strand
AGAATATTGTGCACATGCACATGCTCACCCGCTGTAATAGGAGCAATCGCATGGCCCATACGTTCGCCATATTTAATGATGCCCTCACCTTTAGCAATCTCCTTAGAGGCGATTTTGTGACCACGCGCTATGCGGTTGATGACTTTGATTTTAATATTGTCTTGCTCGATAAGATCACCAACTTCTAGATCAACTAGGCAGACTGCCACATTGTCGCGAGCATCTAGGATCAAAAGCTTTCTCATCACGGCTAAACCCTACCGAATTCTGCGTCTGGAATCGATAGGAGAGAGCAAGAATTGCATTGCTCTCTCCTTACTATGCGCGAATAATGGCTACAGCGTTGAGAATAATAATGGCTAAGGCAACGATGATTCCTAGTTGCTTAGCAGGAAGAATTCCAACAAGTTTTGCTGCAAAGGGTGCGGCGAGTGTTCCGCCGAGAGCAAGACCACCAACAATCGACCAATCAATATCGATGCGACCAATTTGGGCGAGAAATCCGACAGATGCCGCAACTGCAACAACAAATTCGGCGGCGCTGACAGTGCCAATTACTTTCCGTGGCTCAGTTGCAGTTGTAGAAATTAGTGTCGGAGTAACTACCGGACCCCAACCGCCACCACCTGAGGCATCGATGAAGCCACCCGTGAATCCGAGGTAGCTGAGGAAGCGAGGATTCTTAATCTCAACCATGTTTACTTGACTTTCGGTCTTAAAAACATTGCGATACAAGAGAAGAAAACCAAGGAAGAGAAGAAGTGTGGAGATAAATACCTTTGAACTTGAGAGGTCGATAAAGGATAAAAATGTTGCTCCAAGAAACGCCCCAATTCCACCTGGGATTGCAAGGCGCAGCAAGATCTTTTTATCAATATTTTCTGCATGCCAATGGGATGCACCTGAGGCTAACGTTGTACCGATTTCAGCAAAGTGCACAGCTGCTGATGCAACAGCTGCTGATGCCCCGAGCGTGACCAATAAAGTGGAGCTGGTCAGCCCAAAACCCATGCCGAGTGAACCATCGATGAGTTGCGCGATAGTTCCTACAAAGGCAAAGAGAATCCAGTTCATAAGAGAATCTTAAGGATTTTCTCAACACTTTCTTCAATTGGCGCAGTGCCATCAATCACCAAATCAGGGCTTGATGGGCGTTCGTAATCTTGCCCCACGCCAGTGAAGTTAGGAATTTCACCTGCAGCAGACTTCTTATAGAGCCCCTTTGGATCTCTACTACGACAAATTTCAACTGGGGTATCAACAAAAATCTCTAAGAACTCGCCATCTTCAAAGATACTTTTCGCGCGTTGACGATCAACTTCAAAGGGACTCACGAGTGCAGAGATCACAATCAAGCCTGAATCAACCATAAGTTTTGCAACTTCAGATACACGTCGAACGTTTTCAGCACGATCTTCTGGCGTGAAACCAAGATCCATATTGAGTCCCAGGCGCAGGTTGTCACCGTCAAGAACGTAGGCATGTGCACCTTGGGCAAAGAGACGTTTTTCAAGGGCATTTGCGATGGTGGATTTTCCAGAGCCCGATAAACCTGTCAACCAGATTGCACGTGCTCTCTGATTCTTCTGCGCACTTCTCTGTGCTTTGTCGACTTCATAATCCTGGTGTGTGACATTTGATGAACGGCGTAGAGAATGACGAATCATTCCAGCCCCAACTGTCTTGAGCGTGAGGCGATCTACAAGGATAAAGTTTCCAAATTCACGATCATTGGTATACGGACGCATCACTAAAGGAATATCAGATGCAACCTCAACGTCACCAATCTCATTCATTTTGAGAGTATCTGTTGAGATATGTTCACCGGTATTCACATCGATCTTATGTCGAATCTTGGTAATAATCGCTGGCGTCGTGGATGGTCCACTAATCATTAGATATGAGCGGCTATGAATAAGCGCATCTTCATTAAGCCAGACAACATGGGCTGCAAATCGATCTGCTGCAACCAGATCATCCTTTGAAGCAGCAATCACATCACCGCGAGTGGCATCGACTTCTGGTGTGAGTACTAAAGTGATGGCATCGTCGGTGTCGGCCTTTATGACTTCACTTTCGAAGGTAACAATCGATGAAATCTTCGCCCTCTGATTACTAGGAAATATCGTGATTTCTTCACCCTGAGTAAATGTTCCACGCCGTACTGTTCCGGATACGCCACGGAAGTTATCTGCACGGGCAATCATCTGGATTCGCATCAGACCACTTGCTAATGCATCTTTGGGCTTCTGCCAGCTTTGGATAGCATCCTGCAAAGTTTGGCCCTTGTACCAAGGCATATTGGTACTTGGATAGACCACATTGTCACCAGCTAGTGCGCTCAGTGGAACGATATGGATATCTGTTACATCTAAACGAGCAACTGCGCGTTGAATGTCAGTTGAGATTGCATCAAATACTTCTTGCTTGTAATCCATTGCATCTAACTTGTTGATTGCGATGATGATTCGAGATACGCCCATTAACGAACAAATAGTGAGGTGGCGCAGGGTCTGTGTCCGAACACCTTTCATCGCATCGATCAAGACCAATCCAATGTCGGCTCGTGATGCGGCAACCACCATATTGCGGGTGTATTGCTCGTGGCCTGGGGCATCGCTGATGATAAGACGCTTGCCATCAAGCAGTGTCATTGATCGATAAGCAACATCAATTGTAATTCCTTGTTCACGCTCTGCTTCAAGACCATCTGTAAGTAAGCTGAAGTCGATCTCACCGGCAGGAATCGTAGATCCGCTGCGGCGAACTTTGCGCGCGGCACCGATAGTGTCATGGGGGATACTGTCGGTTTCAACAAGTAAGCGACCAATAAGCGTGCTCTTGCCATCATCAACGCTTCCGCATGTGAGAAGTCGAACGATTGCTCCACTCATTAGAAGTAACCCTCCGTCTTTTTCTTCTCCATCGAATCTTCATTCTCGCCATCAATAAGACGTGTTGCTCGTTCGCTGAGCTTGACTTGTAAGACCTCTTCAACGACTTCTTCTAAAGTGGTTGCAGTTGATTCAACCCCTGCGGTTAGCGGATAACAGCCCAATGTGCGAAAGCGAACCAT
>JBIIRQ010000139.1:0-3080 GCA_044341445.1 Candidatus Planktophila sp. | reverse complement strand
GAAGGTAACGCCGTACCAGACGTTTGCAATGATGACGGCTGCCATTCCCCAGCGCGCATCAGATAACCATGGAATACGAGTATCGATAATTCCTAATTTTAATAAGGCATCGTTGAGGACACCAAAACTTTCATCGAAGATCCACTTCCAGACGAGTCCCATCAAGAAGCCAGATAAGGCCCATGGAATAAAGATTAGACCTTGATAAATTCCAATGAATTTGAATTTGGCTTTCATGAGTAATGCCAAGCCGAAACCGATTGTGAACTGGAAAAATACTGAGACGAAGACCCAAAGAAACGTATTCTTGATAACAGTGCTGAAATTTGGATCATTAAGGATGTTCCGGAAGTTTGCCAAACCGTTGTAACCAACATTTAATTGATCAAATAAGTTAAAGTTTTGGAAACCTAGTTGAACTGTTCGAATTACTGGATAAAACACAAAAACTAAGATCATGATTGCCGCAGGCGCTAAGAAGGCAATTGCCTTGAGCAGGCGGGTAGTGCTAGCTGGACGCTTACGAGATGGTTGATACATCGTTGCGGTCATTGGAAGTAATACCCCTTTGCGACATCAAATTGCTACTTCAAAACATGGTTAAGAATTTGAAAAGTGGCTGGTTATTATTCATAACCAGCCACTCTCACAAACTTTGCTACTCGTAAAGAGTAACAACTTTCAAGATATTGCTGCTTACTGCGTCGAAATTAATCGATGCACTCTGCTTTACCTAGGCCATCAGCCCAACCCTTGAGAAGCTGGGTTGTGGTGAGATCGCCTGTGTAGAGCTTGGCCATATCTTTATCAAGCTGTCCGTACATAGCTCCGTAGCACGCGGTCAACTTAGGACCACGAACACCACTGAACTTGAGTTCCTTAGGATCAGCGTTGATCTTTGAGTAGATTGACCAAGCGCCTGTCTTAAAGAATGGGTCATTTGCAGCAGTTGTTGTTACAGGACCAACACCGTAAGCACGAGCAAATGCTGAGTGCTGTGGGTCTTGTGTGATGAAGTCAAGGAATCCAAGTGCTACGTTCTTGCACTTTGAAGCTTGAGCGATAGACCAAAGTCCACCTGCACCAATGAACTGTGCTGAGTATCCCTTTGGACCCTTAGGGATCTGGGCCATTGTCCAGTTACCCTTTGCGTAAGGCTCGAAGTTTTCTTCAACAATCTGGATAACTTCGTTGTCCTGGATGAGGTAGTTAGCAACTCCTGTGTGGAATCCCTTAACCATTTCTGGGTAGCCCCACGCTACAGATGCTGCAGGTGCTGCTTCTTTCCAGATTTTGAGCAATAGATCCATTGCGGTCTGTGCTTCTGGAGTTGAGAAGATTGACTTGCCATCTTTTGTCTGCAAACCAGTCTGGTTTAGGTTTGGAGCAAGGTAAGCGTGGATAATGAAGAATGCCTGTGAGTGAGCTGCTGCTGCACCGCGCATGGCGTAGATGTACTGATTATCCTTCTGGATTGACTTTGCATCGTAGATATCTTGCCAAGTCTTAGGAATTGCAAGTCCAGCTGCCTTGAAACGGTCGGCACGAACGAATGATGCCTTGGTGTAGTAACCGTTACCGACGCCGTAGATCTTGCCCTTTGTTGTCTGCTCAGCCATTTGCTTTGTGTAAGGAGTAAGGAACTTGTATGCCTTGGTCTTCTTAAACTCTTTAGCAATGTCTGCAAGCTGTCCTGCGACTACAGCCTGGCTATAAATAGCACCAGCTGGCTCGAGGATATCGATGTTCTTTGCTTGTAGAAGCTGAGTGATCTTTGCAGGTGAATCAGCTTGTGATGGAGAGATGAGATCGATCTTCACTCCTGGGTTTGCTGCCTCATACTGGCGAGCAAAAGCATTGAGAAGTGGAGTACGTGCAGGTCCTGCAAAGTACTCGATCATACGAATTGTTACTGGCTTTGCCTTGGTTGGCTTACATGACCAATCCTTAGCAACTGCCGCTGAAGAACTGGTTGCAGAAATTCCAGCAAAAGCGATAGCTAATGATGCAATTACTGCAGCAGCCTTACGGCTTGAGATGAGCTTTGACACTATGGTCCCCCTTTTGAGTCCATTCAAGATGAAATGATTCATCTATGTGAACGAGACTGTATCGGTAGATTCCTTCTGATTGCAATAAAATGCACGTAAATCTCTGATAACAATCACATAACGCCTATTTCCTACTCATCGGTATCTGCTCTTCAAAGCATTCACCCTCAGATGGAAATGTCACCCTCTTTTTAACGCGTATAAGATCGCCTGCGCATCGGCCTCGGGCGAGGGAGATAGATCGATCGTGAGTTTGGCACAATCCTTATAGAGCGGATCCCGGCGATGAAAGCGCTCGCGGATCTGGGCGTCATCGGCCACGCGAGACCATTGCCGGCCAATTCCGGCATAGCCTGCGCGCTCGATTGACTCTTCCAGGGGCAGGCGCAGGTAGATCGCGAAGACGTTCTTGATGAGTTCGCGATTGTCATGCCTATCTATGACAGAGCCGGCCGCGCCAGAGATAAATGGGGCTGGGCGAGAAAGTATCTGCTGGAAGCATGCCGTCTCATGCACGTGAAGTTCTTCTACTGGCATTTCGCCAAGTGCCTGCGCTGACAAGCCACTGAGTTGCGAGAGTTCAGTGTCATTATCAAAATATGGCCAGTTGAGCTCTTGCGCAAGGATTTTGCCGATGGTGGATTTTCCAGCACCCATCGGGCCGATCAGAAGAAGCTTTTCGGTGCGCATTAGATTTCACTTGCAGCTACGTAGCTAAAGATTTCTTCCATGCTCTTCCAAGGCTTCTCAATATCTAATCCTTCTGGCCAAGGTTGGAAGTGCTCGCCCATCAACTCAACCCAATTTTCAGGACTGACGTTGGTATCAAGTACTCGATCATGATTAGTCGCATCAATGACTGCCGGTAACTCTTGATATGAAAACAAACAATTCTCTAACGCACCGATGATGTAACGCTTATTGAATTTACGTAGACCCTCTTCTTGCAGCTGAAAATGATAGAAGACGTAACTGCAGTATTTCTCTGGCCGCAAGTAAACAATCGAACCAAGACTTGTGATCGGTGCA
>JBIIRQ010000012.1:0-11232 GCA_044341445.1 Candidatus Planktophila sp. | reverse complement strand
AAGACCTTTTCAAGTGCCTCAAACTCTTCAATACATTTTCCTGAACCTTCAACAACAGCATCGAGTGCGTGCTCTGCAATGTGGATAGGCATTCCAGTTTCACGACGAAGTCGCTCATCCAAGCCCTTAAGGAGTGCACCGCCACCAGTAAGCATGATTCCGCGATTGATTAAATCCGATGATAGTTCAGGTGGGCACTTATCAAGGGTGCTCTTTACCGCATTGACAATCGCCTTCACTGGCTCATCTAGCGCCTTACGAATCTCGGCAGCGGTAACAATAATTGTCTTTGGAAGTCCGGTGGCAAGATCGCGCCCACGAATCTCAGCATCTTTCTCATCTGCTAAAACATAGGCAGAACCAATAGCCATCTTGATCTCTTCTGCGGTTCGCTCACCTAAAAGCAGTGAGTATTCGCGCTTTACCCAATCGATAATAGCTTGGTCGAGCTTATCTCCACCTACACGAATTGAGAGGGCTGTAACAATGCCGCCAAGTGAAATCACAGCAACTTCTGTTGTTCCACCACCGATATCAACAACCATATTTCCTGTTGGCTCATGAATTGGAAGTCCTGCACCAATCGCTGCTGCCATTGGCTCTTCAATAATGTAAACCTTGCGCGCACCAGCGTCATAGCCAGCTTCAGTTACTGCGCGTTGCTCAACGCCGGTAATTCCTGATGGAACACAGATAACTAGACGTGGTTTAGCAAGCACGCGACGGCCATGCACTTTACGAATGAAGTGCTTGAGCATGCGGGCTGTTGTATCAAAGTCTGCGATAACGCCATCTTTGAGTGGGCGAATGGCAACGATATTTCCAGGGGTGCGGCCAATCATGAGTTTTGCCTCAGTACCAATTGCAAGTACTGCGCCAGTATCTTGGTTAACGGCAACTACAGATGGCTCGTTGAGGACAATGCCGCGTCCGCGAACATAGACAAGTGTGTTTGCTGTTCCAAGATCGATCGCCATATCGCGACCGATGAATGTTGATTTGGCGCTCATTTATTTCCCTCCAAAGAAAATAGCTATCTCACGAGTTGCTGATTCAGGTGAATCAGAACCGTGAACAAGATTCTGTTGAACTTTGGTTCCTTGATCGCGTGCCAGATCTCCACGAATAGTTCCAGGGGCGGCAACTGTGGGATCTGTTGCGCCGGCAAGTGATCTGAAGCCTTCAATCACGCGTTGACCTTCAGCAATAATTGCAACGATCGGACCCGAGAGCATGAACTCTACGAGCGGTTCGAAGAATGGCTTGCCTTGATGTTCTGCATAATGGCGTTCTAGTAGAGCGCGATCAGCTTGCATCATTTTTAGATCAACGATCACATAACCCTTAGCTTCAATGCGCCTAATAATTTCACCGATGAGATTTCGGGAAACGCCATCAGGCTTGACAAGGATGAGGGTCTGCTCGATTTTCACTGCGCCAGTCTATTGGGGATTTGGCGGACCCTGCGACAGTAAGGCCGCACGGGCCGCCTCACCCTTTCGCCCCACAATAATGGCTGCCACCCATAGCCCCATAAAGATTAAGTTGACGAACCACATCGCTGGGACGACCACGCTATAGGCCATCAATGCGAATTGCAGAAGCGAGCCAAGGATCCAACCGGCCTTCCTTCGCAGAAGCCCGATCGCTAGAACAGTCATCGCCATAAAGGCAAAGCCATAAATAAGGGTTGCCGGCTCGTGGATATCTTTGGCTAGCAACATTGCAAAACCCATAATAAAAATCTCCATGGAAAGAACTGTGCTCCCTAAAACTTTCATCGCTCCCCCGCATCTTTCTCTGCAAACTTATCTCTTACATACGTGCGTGCTTCTCCAACTGTAACAACTGAACCGGTAATTACGATACCAAGCGTTTCATCGCTTAAAGGTCGCACCAAATCCTTAATTGCTTTCTCGATAGCCAAATCCAGCGTAGGAGCAGAGAAGACTCGATCTGCTCCGAAAATCTCGATTGCTAAACTCTCCAAATCTGACACTTCCATGGCACGAGGAGAAGAATTCTTTGTGACAATAATTGAGTCCATAAACTTTTCAAAATTAGCCAAAATTCCTCGAGCGTCTTTATCGCCCATGACGCCAACAACTCCGATGATTTCATCAAAGGTAAATTCAGATTCGATTGTTTCAACTAGCGCAATACTTCCATGTGGATTATGTGCCGCATCCAAAATAATTGTTGGATCGCGGTGTATCACTTCACACCGTCCGGGTGATCTCACTTGAGCAAATCCTTCACGTACCGCATCGATATCTAGCTCGTTTTCGCCAAAGAACACTTCTACCGCCACTAGCGCAGCCGCTGCATTTGATGCCTGGTGTTTTCCATGCAGTGGAATGAATATCTCGTCATAGACCCCTTTGAGTCCTTGAATTGTGACAAGTTGTCCACCAACTGCCACTGCACGTGAGAGTACGGAGTATTCAAGACCTTCGCGTGCTACATCTGCTCCAACTTCTGCAGCCTTACGCAAGAGTTCAACTGCCACTTCGGGTTCTTGCTGTGAGAGCACTGCAAAGCCACCCTCCTTAATTATTCCGGCTTTCGTCGAAGCGATTTCAACCAAGGTGTTACCTAAGTACTCCATATGGTCTAAGCCAATGGGGGTAATCACACTCACATCTGCCTTTACAACATTGGTTGCATCCCACTCCCCGCCCATACCAACTTCGATGACTCCAATATCTATGGGATGTTCTGCAAAGGCTGCAAAGGCAAGTGCTGTAACTGCCTCAAAGAAGCTGACAGGGTTATCAAACTTTGAATCAATAAAATCGAAATATGCGGCAATATCGTTGTAGGTGAAGATCAACTCTTTCGGATCAATTGGCTCTCCATTAATTGCGATTCGTTCCCGGTAAGTCTCAAGGTGGGGGCTGGTAAATCTGCCGGTTCGTAACCCCATGGAGAAGAGGAGAGAATCAATCATTCGAGATGTTGTGGTTTTGCCATTTGTGCCACCGATATGAATCGTTGGATATGACAGTTGAGGAGAGCCTAAGGCGTCGACTAGCGCTTGGATTCGTTCCAACGTTGGTGCAATTCGATTCTCGGGCCAACGTGCAAGAAGCGCGGCTTCAATTGCATCTACTCGTTCTTGATCTTCTGCAGAGATTTTATTCATCACGACAAGGCAGCTAGAGCTGCTTGAATCCGTTCAATCTCAGATGTCGTCTTTTCGAGTCGCTCACGAATCTCTACAACGACCTCTGCTGGCGCCTTAGCCATAAAGCCTTCATTACCCAACTTCACTTCAGCAGTTTTTTGATCTTTTAGAGCGGTCGCTAAATCTTTCTCGAGCCGTGCTCGCTCTGCAACGATATCTATCGAGCCGGTGAGATCAAGTTCAATCTTTGCCCCCGCAATATCCAGCGTTGCCGATGGAGTGAATTCTGTGTCCTCTAATTTAAGTAGGAATCTGAGAGCGCTAGCTGATGAGAGAACATCTGGATTTCCGGAGAACCGACCTGGAATCTTCTGGGATGGCTTGATGCCTTGATCATTTCTAAATCTACGAACTTCTGTCACTACTTCTTGCAGGCTTGCAACAATTCTCTTTGCCTCACCATCAATCTGATCTGGTCGCGAGACAGGCCAACTAGAAATTACAAGACTTTCACCACCGGTGAGTGTGCACCAGAGTTGCTCGGTGATAAATGGCATGACGGGATGTAACAGCCGCATGAGCTGATCTAAAACATGGCCTAATACTCGTTGAGACGCCGCCTTCTCGTCGGAGGCAAACACTTCCTTTGAAAGTTCGAGATACCAGTCACAGAGATCATCCCAAGCAAAGTGATATATGAGTTCGCATGCTCGGGAAAATTCATAACTTTCGAATAGTTGATCAGCATCAATAATCGTCTCATTAAGGCGAGTCAGAATCCAACGATCGATTGGAGAGAGCGAAGCAAAAGCCGGTAGCTCTCCATTGACGTGTGCCCCGTTGAGCATTGCAAAACGTGAAGCATTCCAAAGCTTGGTTGCAAAATTTCGCGAACCACCAATCCAATCTTCTGCCAGCGCTTGATCTGCGCCTGGATTAGCGCCGCGAGCCAAGGTAAATCGCAGCGCATCAGCGCCGTACTTATCCATAAACTCGATTGGATCAATCACATTTCCGCGAGACTTTGACATCTTCTTTCCGAATTGATCACGGACAAGTCCATGCAACATGATTGTCTTAAATGGTGGCACGCCATCCATCGCAAAGATAGACATCATCATCATGCGAACAACCCAGAAGAAGAGAATGTCATAGCCTGTGACTAAAACGCTCGTCGGATAGAACTTAGCTAAATCAGCAGATTTCTCTGGCCATCCCATTGTAGAAAATGCCCATTGTCCAGATGAAAACCATGTATCTAATACATCGGGATCTTGTACCCATCCATCAGGTGCTTGTTCTCCTGGTCCGACAACTGCAATTTCATCATTCGGTCCATACCAAACAGGAATTCGATGCCCCCACCACAATTGGCGAGAGATACACCAATCGTGCATATTATCGACCCACTCAAAGTAACGAGGTTCAAGGGATGCTGGAACAATCTTTACGTTGCCGTTACGGACAGCATCTCCTGATGCTTTCGCAAGTGGAGCAACCTTTACAAACCACTGTTTGGAAAGTCGAGGTTCGATAGTTGTATCGCAGCGAGAACAATGTCCAACAGCATGTATGTATGGTCGCTTTTCAGATACGACGCGTCCCATCTCTTTTAGCTTAGCGACAACAGCGATGCGTGCGGCAAAGCGATCCATTCCATCAAATTCAGTACCTGTTCCATCCATTACGCCGTGTTCGTTCATGATCACAACAAAAGGCACGTTATGGCGGATAGCCATTTCAAAGTCATTTGGATCGTGTGCTGCGGTAACTTTCACAGCTCCAGTACCAAAATCTTGTTCCACGAATTCGTCAGCAATAATTGGGATCATACGATTTACCAGAGGCAGGAGCACCTCGGTACCGATCAAATGCTTGTAACGCGGATCATCCGGATGTACTGCAACTGCGCCATCACCAAGCATCGTTTCAGCGCGGGTGGTCGCGATGACAATTGATTGATCGCCTTCGCCATAACGGATCTGTACAAATTCACCCTCATCATCACTGTGCTCAACTTCGATATCTGAGAGCGCAGTCAAACAGCGTGGACACCAGTTGATAATTCGCTCTGCTCGATAGATCAGCTCGGCGTCATACATCTTCTTAAAGATAGAAACAACGGCATTAGACATCACTTCATCCATCGTGAATCGCTCACGACTCCAATCAACTCCTGAACCTAGACGTTTCATCTGATCCAAGATCGCTCCACCTGATTCCGCTTTCCACTCCCATACCTGAGCCAGAAAAGCTTCACGCCCTAGATCGTGACGAGTTTTTCCCTGAGATGCTAACTGCTTTTCAACAACGTTCTGCGTTGCGATACCAGCGTGATCCATTCCTGGTAGCCAGAGAACTTCAAAACCCTTCATCCGCTTCATGCGCGAGAGACAATCTTGAAGAGTTTGATCCAGAGCATGACCTATATGTAATACACCAGTCACATTAGGTGGTGGCAAGACAATCGTGAACGGTTCCTTAGTTGAGGCGGCGTCGGCGGTGAAATATTCGGCGCTCAGCCATTTGGAGTAGAGCACAGATTCGATATCTGCAGGAATGAAGCTTGCAGATAACTCGCGTCCATGTTCAGTGCGTTCAGGCATGGGCGTGAGTCTAGTTTATTTATGCGCTCTTCTCCTGCGAACCCTTTTCGCGACGAGTCACACGCTTTGGAATATCACCTGTACGCATCACCATTTCAGGGGCTGCAGAGCCATCAATGCAGGCCTTAGTAATGAGCACTTTGGCTACTTCGCTACGGCTAGGAACCTCATACATCACTGTAAGAAGAACTGATTCCATAATTGCCCGAAGTCCACGAGCTCCAGTTCCACGCTTGAGGGCAAGGTCTGCAATTGCCTCAAGTGCCTCTGGCTCAAATTCAAGTACTACATCATCAAGATCAAAGAGCCTTTGGTATTGCTTCACCAATGCGTTGCGTGGCTCGGTAAGAATCTGCATCAAGGCAGGCTTATCGAGATTTTCAACACTGGTGATCACAGGTAGGCGACCGATAAATTCTGGGATCATTCCAAATTTCAATAAATCCTCTGGCATCACATCAGCAAAGAAGTCCTTAGAATTCTTCTCTTCTTGGGATTGCAGGGTTGCATTGAATCCAACACTTGTAGATCCACTGCGCGCTTCGATAATTTTATCGAGACCAGCAAAGGCACCGCCGACAATGAAGAGGACATTCGTTGTATCTATTTGAATGAATTCTTGATGTGGATGCTTACGTCCACCTTGTGGAGGCACTGATGCAACGGTCCCTTCAAGAATTTTAAGGAGCGCCTGCTGAACGCCTTCGCCGGAGACATCGCGAGTGATAGAAGGGTTTTCGGATTTGCGAGCAACTTTATCAATTTCATCGATATAGATGATTCCCGTTTCAGCCTTCTTCACATCGTAATCTGCAGCCTGAAGAAGTTTAAGGAGAATATTCTCGACATCTTCACCAACATAACCAGCTTCAGTAAGTGCTGTTGCATCGGCGATTGCAAATGGCACATTGAGCATACGAGCGAGCGTTTGAGCCATTAAGGTCTTTCCGCAACCGGTTGGCCCTAGTAATAAAATATTTGATTTGTTGAGCTCAATCGAATCATCGCTCTTTGGCTCACCTGACTGCACACGCTTGTAATGGTTATAAACGGCAACAGAGAGTGACTTCTTTGCGCGATCTTGACCAATTACATATTGATCAAGGAATTCAAAAATCTCCTGAGGCTTCGGAAGTTCAGTTAAACCTAACGATGTCGCCTCGGAGAGTTCTTCAACAATGATCTCGTTACAGAGCTCAATGCACTCATCGCAGATATAGACGCCAGGACCGGCGATTAACTTCTTAACTTGCTTCTGAGTTTTGCCGCAGAAAGAACATTTCAGCAGATCGCTAGTCTCGCCGATGCGTGTCATGGTGCTCCTAATATGAGGGGAAGTAGGTCAATCGTAGATTTAATGGCGGAAAAATGTGGGCGTATTTACCGTCTGAGCTGTTCGCCCTGAGAAGAATTCCAGAAGGATGCAGGCATTTTAAGATCGCGCACACCAGTGACTTTAAGTACTGAAAGGCTGATCAGCACATGCAGAATCGAGACTCCGATCAACATCGGTTTCTCGCCTAAGAATTCTGCGGCAGGTCCCACCAAGACCATACCAAGTGGAATCAGTGCAGTTGATCCCATGTGGTCGACGCTAAAGACTCTACCTTGTAGCGCCTGTGGCACTTCTTTCTGCACTGCAGCTGCCCAGAAAGCTTCCCAAGGGCCAACAGAGAGACCTGCCAAGAAATATGCAGCGATGATTATGTATGGCGAGTATGGAAATGCCAATGCCAAAGTTGTCGTGGACAGAAGTGAAAATACAAGGATACAAAACTGCCCTTGGTGCTTAATCTTTAGTCGCAGAGAAATCAATGCGCCGATAATTGCACCTAGGGAGAATACGGAGGCAGAGATAGCGAATACATTGTTCGTTTCAAATTCTCGTCGCGTTATCACTGGTAAGAGCACGCTCTCAACGCCGACGATAAACATTAATTGAAAAGATGTCGAAGCTATTAGGGCAAAAATCCACTTAATCTGCCAGACGGTATGCATACCCTCTTTAAGATCAACTAGGAATGTCTGCTTATCTTCATGCGCAATATGCTTAAAATCTTCCTTGATAAAGAACATGAGCGAGGTTCCAATAACAAATAAGAACCCCGTGAGGATAAATGTCTCTCGGGCACCAAAGAGCAAAATCGCTCCCGCGCCAACACCGGGACCGATTATGTTGGAGGTGCGAATGACTATGGTGCGAGCAACATTACCCGCCATTAACTTATCTTCAGGCAAGAGGCTTGGCATGATCGCTGCCGCTGCAGACCCCCCGAAGGCATCACCTACACCCATCAGAAAGACAACTGCAGCTAGAACCCAAAATGGCGTTGAAGATATGGCGAGAAATACCAATGAGAAGACGAGTACTGCGCGAAATAGATCCGCACCAATCATCACGTGCGTTCGCGGTAAGCGATCCGCCCACACTCCGGCGACAGGGGAAATAAGAATTGCCGCGAGTAAACGAGCACCAAGGACAACACCTAAAGACTTTGGATCGTTTCCATTGCTATCCAGAACTGCAACTGCAAGAGCTACAGGAAACGCGGCTGCTCCGATTACAAAGATTGTGTTGGAAAACCAAAAGAAGCGAAACCCTTTGTACGACCAGAGGGATCCCGCTTCAAATAGTTTCACGATAGTAAGAGATGTTCCTGGCTGTTACCAGGTTGGCTTTGCCTTTCGGCTTGCAAGTACCTGATCGATCAGCCCGTACTCAACAGCCTCTGCTGCGGTAAGAATCTTGTCGCGCTCGATATCTTGAGCAACTTCTTGAGGAGTGCGGATTGTGTGCTTTGAGAGCATGCTCTCGAGAAGTTCACGCATACGCATAATCTCGCGTGCCTGAATCTCGATATCAGATGCCTGTCCCCCGCCTTCAGATGAAGGCTGATGAATCAAGATACGTGAGTGCTCAAGGGCGTAACGCTTTCCCTTTGCTCCACCAGCAAGAATGATCGCAGCAGCCGATGCTGCTTGACCAAGACAGATCGTCATCACATCAGGGCGCACAAATTGCATCGTGTCATAGATCGCAGTCAGTGCTGTAAATGATCCCCCTGGTGAGTTGATGTAGATAATGATGTCGCGATCTGAATCCATTGATTCAAGTGTCAGCAGCTGCGCCATAACATCGTTTGCAACTGTGTCATCGATTGGCTGACCCAAGAAGATAATGCGCTCTTCAAAGAGCTTCGTATATGGATCGTGACGCTTATATCCATTGGCAGTCTTCTCTTCAAAGACGGGAAGGACGTAACGAGAAACTATTTCTTGTGCGCGATCGAATTCGTTGATCATTAAGCTGTTCCTCCGCTACCTAGAACTTGACCTGCAGAGCGAACGACGTGATCAACAAAACCATACTCTTTGGCTTCATCTGCTGTGAACCAGCGATCACGATCTGAATCTGCAGTAATTGTCTCGATTGTCTGTCCTGTGTGATGGGCGATGAGCTCTGCCATCTTTCGCTTTGTGAAACCAATTTGCTCTGCCTGAATCTTGATATCCGTTGCTGTTCCACCAATTCCAGATGATGGCTGATGCATCATCACGCGTGCATGTGGCAGCGCATAACGCTTTCCTGCAGCACCTGAACATAAGAGGAACTGACCCATCGATGCGGCAAGACCCATTCCAACAGTTGCAACATCATTTTGAACATATTGCATCGTGTCGTAGATCGCCATACCGGCAGTGACAGAACCACCAGGTGAGTTGATGTAAAGGAAAATATCTTTCTTTGGATCTTCGGCGGCAAGCAGAAGAATCTGGGCCGCGATCGCATTGGCCATTGAGTCTTCAACGACTGAGCCAAGGAAGATGATTCGTTCACGAAGCAAACGGTTGTAGACCTGATCGTCTAGCCCACCTGATGCTGAGAGTGGTGCGCGGGCCAAAATCTGCGCCGCTTCCGGGTTGAGATAATCCACTTCATCCTCCTGAATTGTTATATGTATTGACCTTAACAATTCCAGCGTGAAAATGCTTCCCCATTTGCGCCAGAAAGTGCGTGAATCTGCCCCTGTTCGCTCAGGGCATATGAAAACTATTCGGCTGCAGGTACCTCTGGAGCCTTAGGACGAAGTTCTTCGAGATTGATCGCGTTTCCAGATTTATCGCTGACCTTGACTCGCTCAAGGACAACAGCCAACGCCTTTGCGCGCGAAACTTCGGCAACGAGTTGGCCAATCTGACCCGCCTTCTGCAGTTCTTGTGCGAACTGTTCAGGGGCCATTCCGTAGCGCTGTGATGTGCGCACGAGGTACTCAGTAAGTTCCATTTCGGTAATCTCGACTTGCTCGCTCTTAATAATAGAGTCAAGCAAGAAATCAGATCGAAGTGATGAACGAACTTGGCCATCAACCTCAGCACGGTGCTCAGCATCTTCCTGACGGCCTTCGCCCTCAAGATGATCCTTCACCTCAGCCTCAACCATCGCCTCTGGAACTGGAATATCAAGATCAGCCAGTAACTTCTCAAGAAGTAGATCACGTGCCTGCGCACCCTGTTCCATCTTCTTTACACGTCCAAGGCGCTCAACGAAATCTGCACGCAACTCTGCGATGGTGTCGAATTCAGATGCAAGCTTTGCAAATGCATCATCTGCTGCAGGAAGCTCACGCTCCTTAACAGCCTTTATAACAATCTCAACATCGCCCTTTTCGTCATCTTTCTGACCAACGAGTTGTGTTGTAAATGTCTTTGTCTCGCCAATAGCCATTCCAACGAGTGCTGCATCAAGACCATCAATCATGCGATCTGAGCCAACCTCGTATGAAATCTCATTAGCCTTCCCGCCATCAACCTCTGCGCCATCAATACGAGCGGTGAGATCGATAGTGACAAAGTCGCCATCTTTAGCTGCGCGCTCAACGGTGTGAAGTGTTCCAAAGCGAGCGCGTAATCCATCGAGCTGCTCTTCGACATCTTTATCTTCAACTGTGACATCGTCAACAGTAATTTCAATCTTTGAAAAGTCTGGAAGTTTCACTTCTGGACGAACATCTACTTCAACAACAAATACCAATTTCTCTTTATCAACGAACTCTTTGATATCAACTTCTGGTCGCCCAATAACAAGAACATCGTGCTCACGCGCTGCCTGAGAGTAAAACTCTGGGAGAGCTGAGTTGATAGCCTCATCCAGCACGCTTCCACGCCCCACGCGCTGATCGATCATCGCCGCCGGAACATGTCCTTTACGAAAACCTGGAATGTTTACCTGTTTTGCAATCTTCTTATACGCAGCATCGATATGTGGAGTGAGCTCTGCAAATGTAACTTCTACATCTAGCTTGACTCGAGTAGGTGAAAGTGTCTCGACTGTGCTCTTCACTGTGCTCCCTGATCATCGATCTGTATAAGGATGTATTGATTGAACTGACCTAAATGAAACTGGTCGGGGCGGGGAGATTCGAACTCCCGATCTCCTGCTCCCAAAGCAGGCGCGCTAGCCACTACGCTACGCCCCGAGGCGCAAGAGGTGAGTCTAGA
>JBIIRQ010000136.1:0-3147 GCA_044341445.1 Candidatus Planktophila sp. | reverse complement strand
AGGGGCGACATTCTTTCCGCCTGCTGTAACAATGAGTTCCTTCTTACGACCAACAATAGAGAGGAAACCATCTTCATCAAGCTTTCCTAGATCTCCAGATTTAAACCAGCGATCATTATCAAACACTTCGCTATTGGCTTCATCATTCTGCCAATACCCTTGCATCACAATCGGTCCTTTAATGAGAACTTCACCATCGTCGGCTATGCGAACCGATGTTCCTGGGATGGGGCGACCGACTGAACCAATCTTGAGGTGGCCGGTGATGTTAAGAGTGGCACCTGCTGTTGTCTCAGTTAATCCGTAACCTTCATAGATGGTTACACCTGCACCACGAAAGAAGTGACCTAGGCGAACACCCAATGGAGCTCCACCTGAAATTGCCGCTTCAACAGCCCCACCTAGTGTGGTGCGGATTTTTGAGAAAACTAACTTGTCAAAAAGTGCATGCTTAAATGAGAGCATCGGCTTAAATTTCTTGGCATCGATATTCTCGCTATATGCGATAGCAATTTCTGCAGCTTTTCTAAAGATATTTCCCTTACCAGCCGCCTCTGCCTTGGCTTCAGCTCCGTTATAGACCTTTTCAAATATTCGAGGTACGGCAAGGACGAATGTTGGTTTAAATGATTGAAGATCTGGGAGCAGTCGTGAAACAGGATCGCTGCAATGCGCTAAATGTAGCCCTGCAGTAATTGCACCGATCTGCACCATGCGCCCGAAAACGTGAGCAACTGGAAGGAAGAGAAGGGTTGAGCCGCCAGGCTTAAGGAATAGATCAGAAGCTCCTTGCACAACATTTCCGCACTCAGAGAGGAAATTTCCGTGAGTCAGGCTGACGCCCTTTGGTCGTCCTGTTGTTCCAGATGTGTAGATGAGGGTCGCAAGAGTCTCAGGAGTTAAGGAGTTACGGCGACGATCAATCTCGTCATCGCTAATCTGCGCACCTGCCTTTGCAAGAACAGAGAGAACATCATCTGTCATGGTCCATACATGTTTTGTATGTGCGGGAAGTACTGTCTGCACTAGCTCGCGATGAGAAGGCGCTTCGACAATCACACCAACTGAACCAGAATCGCTCAAGATCCAATCAACCTGTTCTGCAGATGAAGTTTCGTAAATTGGAACAACGCATCCACCGGCATACCAAATTGCGAAATCAAGAATCGTCCACTCATAACGAGTGCGAGCCATAATTGCGACTCTATCCCCGACGCTAATACCAGCTGCAACTAAACCCTTAGCGGTTGCACGCACCTCGGCTTCAACCTCACGTGCAGTTACTGGCTGCCACCCTTCACCCAAAGGCCGAGACATCATTACTCGCTCTGGCTCAAACCATGCGCGGTGAGCGATCAGTTCGGTGAGGTTTCCCTCAGTGGCAGCAGGGACCAGTGGAGGTACAGAGTAAGTTGTCATGGGCAAACGCTAGCGCTGGAATGGCAAAAATGGGAGATCCCAGAAAGAGATTTCTCAAGGTAGCCTTGCGCCCATGAGCGATATGAGCAGGTCAACGATAGTTATTGAAGCCGCGATGAGCCAGGTGACAGAGGTACTTTTCGATCTCGAGAAGTACCCTGAATGGTCGGATTCTATAACAAAAGTCAAAGTTACTGAGCGAGACGAATCAGGGCGCCCCACTGGTGTAACCATGACAATCAGCGCAGGAGCAGTGAAAGATGAAGTCTCCCTGACCTACAATTGGGATGGCGCGCCTGGTCGAGTGGAATTCGAACTCGAAGATGCAAATATGTTAACCAAGATGGATGGCGCATACATGGTTAAGGATCTTGGCGATGAAACCGAAGTCACCTATGAACTTTCAGTGGGACTTTCAATGCCAATTCCACAAATGATGATTACTAAGCAAGAAAAATCCACGATCGATCAGACGCTTTCTCAATTAAAAGAGCACTGCGAAGCATAAATAGCAGATGACCTACACAATCGGCATTGATGTCGGAGGGACGAAAGTTCTTGGTGGCGTAGTTGATGCCTCTGGAGAAATTCTCCTTGAGGCACGTCGAGAAACCCCACATGAAGGTGGCAAAGCGCTCACGGCAGCGATTGCAGATGTTGCACGTGAGCTGATGGATGCATATTCGGTTGAATCTATTGGAATTTCTGCAGCTGGATTCGTTTCATCCGATAGAAAAACTATGCTGGCAGCACCGAATATTGCGGGCTGGAATGGCGTTGATCTTGATGCCGAACTTACCGCGCTGATTGGCTTGCCAGTAGTGATTGAAAATGATGCCAACGCTGCAGCATGGGGGGAAGCAGCCTTTGGTGCAGGTCGTGGCCACGGTCATCTTCTTATCGTGACAGTAGGTACTGGAATTGGTGGTGGAATGGTTGTCAACGGCAATCTCTATCGCGGAGGATTTGGAACAGCGGCAGAGATTGGACATATGCGCGTTGTTCCCGAGGGACACCTGTGCGGATGTGGAGCACGCGGTTGCTTTGAGCAATATGCCAGCGGTAGCGCGCTTATGCGTCATGCGCGTGAAGCAATTAGTGCGACTCCAGAGTTGGCTCGCAATCTTCTCGCACTTGGTGACGGCACGGTCTACGGCCTTACTGGAAAACATGTGACCGAGGCAGCTCATGCCGGAGACGCTGTAGCACTTGCCGCCTTTAACACCACTGCACATTATCTCGGAGCTGGAATTGCAGCATTGAGTGTCATTCTTGATCCCACTCGCATTGTTATTGGCGGGGGAGTCGTTGATGCCGGAGAGATACTGCTGGAGCCAACGCGTCAGTCATTAATCAGACACATGCCCTTTGCCGGAAAACATCCGTATCCAGATATCGTTCCGGCAGAACTTGGAAACAAGGCCGGCCTGGTCGGCGTTGCCAATCTCGCGCGATTGTAAAACTCTGAGAGGTGCTACTTATCTCTCGCTAGGATAGATAAGCCCAATCTGCTTGCGGACTTCATCGAGTGATTCCATAATCACAACCGATTCGGCCGGCGTCAAAATTGGTGAACTCTTTGCACCACTTCGTACCACTCTTTCAAATTCAAGTGCTTGATCGCGCAAGCCATGTCCTTTGTAATCTTTAGGATATTCAGTAGTGGTTCCATCATGCATAATCACGCGCATTGATGCAGGGTTATAGAAGGTACGATCGATTTCAATT
>JBIIRQ010000174.1:0-3156 GCA_044341445.1 Candidatus Planktophila sp. | reverse complement strand
GCCAAGACCTGCCGATCTATACGCGGCATAGACAAGTCCGGAGCAATCAAAAGAATTTGGACCTTCATCTCCCCACACATATGGCTTACCCGCTAACACCTGTCGCTTTGCAAATTCAACAGCCTTTAATCTCATTGCCTCAGTTGTGCGTGAAGAACTCACCCCAGTTGGTCCGCCTGCACGCCAGACCCGTGATTGACCCGTTACCTTCGTCGCTTCATTTGCACGCGCCTCTTCTAAGAGCGCAAGCTGACGACGTTGCTCGAGAGTTACTCGAACTTTTTTGGCAGAGGCTAAATCTCGCTGCAACTTATCTTGAACTGCCTGCAGCTTATCGACCTCTTTCTGCTGTTCGGCCTGGGCATCATCTGCCACTTTCTTCGCCGCAGCCACTTTCTCTGTTACAACGCGCTGCTCTTCCTTGGCCGCATCGGCGACAACTTTGGCCTCCTGTGCAATTTCTTCAGCAGCCTTAAAGCGGATCAGTGTTGTTTTGTTCTGAACCCCTAAATTCTCGATCGTTGATAAGCGATCCATCATCTCTTGTGGCCCACTTGCACTTAACACCGCTTCAAAATCACTTAGCCCACCACCGGATGTGTAGGCGTGAATCGCTAATTTGCCAATTTCTCGATGCGTGGAAGCCACAGATGCTGCAGCCTCTTGGTAAGACGCAGCGGCATCCTTGGATTTCTTCGTCGCTGCAACCAACTCTCCTTGAGCACGCAGATATTTAGCCCGTGCATCGGATGCAATCGCAGATAACGCTTTGAGATTTCCTCGCGCCTTGTCCAAACGCTTCAAGGCATCGGTTGCAATCTTCTTCTTCGCCGCTTCCGCCTTCTTCGCCGCTTCAATCTGTGCCAACGTTGGCTTGTGGTTTGTCGAACTAGCCTGCTGAATCGGCAGAAATAATCCACTAATCAGAGCAAGAGTAAGAACTGCACTTATCTTGATCTTCATAGCCTCTTCGCCCCAACAAATGGCTTACTTCCAAACCTCATAGTGAATTTAGTGACTTCTACTCTCTTACCTGGTCGTGGAGCGTGGACCATCTTTCCCCCACCCATATAGATCGCGACATGGCTAATTGGCTTACCGAAGAAAACTAGATCCCCTGGCTTGAGTGACCGTGATGAAACTGATTTGCCATATCTAATCTGAATTCTCGATGAATGAGGCAGAGATACCCTCGCCTGCGCGAATGCGCGCATCGTCAGCCCCGAACAATCCCAACGAGTTGGACCGGCTGCTGCCCACACATACACATCGCCAACTTGGTTCAACGCATACTTAAGTGCGATTGATCCTCGAGAATTATCACCTTTAAAACTCTGGGCATACTTCTTCGATGAAGCAAGGATTTGATTCTCGCGCGCCGCTTCTTCTCGCGCCAAGCGCTCACGATCTTCCTTCTTTAACCCCTTAAGAATCTTCTCAGCCTTTACTAAACTAGCCTTAGCGTTAGCAATCTGCTTATTAAGCCTTTCCCGCTCAGCCCGCAATAGCGCCGTCCTATCGGCGACCACAAACTGTGATGCCTCAACCTTCTGCTTCGTTGTTGCAAAATTTCGCAACTGCTTCGAGTAATTGCGCGCCAACAAATCCATTGTTCCGGCATCAGATAAATACTTTGTTGGATCAGATGAGAAGAGCAGATTCAACCCCTCACCAAATCCACCGGCTGTGTACTGAGCAATTGCAATGCGCGATAACGTTGTACTGGCAGCATCGAGCTCCTTACGCAAGATCGCCTCACGGCTTTCCAGCGCCCCCGTCTCACGCTCTAACGCCTTAATCCGAATCGTCGCCTCATTGGCATCTTCATACTTCTCAGCCGCCAAAGTCCTCAGCCGATCGACTTCACGCTGGGCAGTCTCCACCGACCGCGCAGCCTGAGCCACCCCAGGGCTAAGACCCAGGATCAAAGCGAGTGCAACTAAAAACCTAAACACAACGATTCCTCTTTTCGCAGAACGCCAATGGTGGCAATTGCCAGCCCTCCAGCGGCCTTTGATAGCGGTGATCACGAACCCAATATGCCCCAAGTTTAACAAGGCGGCCTACCTATACGCCCAATGAACCCGCGTACTCACAGGATAGACACAGCTAAATGACCAATATCGCGCTCAAATGACCGCCCCGCTCTTCACAAAGAATCAATAAAAGAAAGAGGCTCTAGGTGAGTAAATCCCAGAGCCTCTGACCTAAACCCTTTGTGGATAAAAATTGATTATCGGCTCAACATTCAAACCTGGTGATACTCTTTTAATCCTTAGTCATAGGAGTGCAAGAAAGTTAGAGCTACAGAAAAAGACCTGCAGGTCACACTGCAGGTCTTTTTTCTTTCCGGATTAACTCTTAAATTCAGCAAAGCTTTTGTGATCACGAAGACTTGGCTAATTTTTTAAAGAATTCCTTCCCGCCCGCTTGAGTTATCTCTTCCTTACTTCCGCAGATGATAAGCAAATCTCGCGCACGGGTCACTGATGTATAGAGTATGTCTTTCTTTCGAGATGAATCCTTCCAACCGTTAATCGCCAGCACAATTGCACGGCGCTCAAGGCCTTTGAAGCCTGTTGTGGTGCAGTGATAGGTAGCCTCTTCTTCGAAGAACTTTTTCCAATAGACCCGACTCATTGCACCCTCACCATCTTGGCGTTGAATCGCGTGCCGAGAACCAGTTGTCAAAAGGCAAATGTCCCCCGGATTCCAACCTTGGCTTATGAGCCGTTCGACTTCTCGGTCAGCAACACCTTCAGCACTTTCTGTTATGCATTCAATCCATTCGACCGGGGGTCCGTCCAATCCTGAAAGCTCCAGAGGCTCCTCAACGCATAGAGCTGCAAGCTCGGCAATTGGAAGAGAGTTGCGTAAATTTTTCGTAAGATGAAGTTTTGTATCTTGAAGAGGAATATCGGTTGCCTGCCTGAAGATTCCTTGTCGGATATCTCCAAAGGCGTAGATCCGACCTTTATCCGCATCCTTGAGGGCGCCAATTACCACATTCCACCAATCAGCATGGAAATCTTGAGCTTCATCGATTACGACGGTGTCGAACTTAAGATCTATGGGCATCGCTGCCAAATGGTCTACCAATAAATCGGGGAGCCGTGAATCCCAAAAGTCATCTGATTGCTCAATGGTAAATGGCAT
>JBIIRQ010000134.1:0-3182 GCA_044341445.1 Candidatus Planktophila sp. | reverse complement strand
TTCTCAGGTGTTGTACGAGTGATCTCAGCAAAATCTGGAACGCTCGCGCCGCGTTGGCCCGGTGTGGTTGGCTTTAATTTACGAAGTGCCATGATGATCCTTTTCTAGAAGTCCCAATTAGTAAGGTTGCCCTTACGAAACTGGGCCTCCAAAGATGTCGATACGGTCGCCAGCGGCCACATGAACGATTGCTCGCTTTGTGTCTTTGCGCTTTCCATCACCAAAACGTGTGCGCTTATTCTTTCCTTGACGGTTCATTGTGTTAACCGAAATTACCTTTACGCCAAATACCTTCTCGACTGCAATCTTGATCTCAGTCTTATTGGCATCTGGTGCAACAATAAATGTGTACTTATTCTCATCGAGTAGTCCGTAGCTCTTTTCAGAGACAACTGGGGCTACCAATACGTCGCGATGGTCTTTCATGCTGATACCTCACTCTCGCGTGCTACTGACTTTGCGCCCTTACCTGCAGCGCGAGCCTTAAGGAAATCGTTGATCGCGCTCTCAGAGAAGACAACGTCATCGCTCTTAAGAAGGTCATAAGCGTTGAGCTGATCTGGAACGAGAAGGTGAAGGTTCTCTGCATTGCGAAGTGAACGCCATGCGGCATCTTCACTACGTGATACGACAACCAAGAGATGGCGACGATCTGAGAACTGGCGAACTGCAGCAAGAGCTGCCTTTGTTGATGGAGCTCCTGTTACAGAGTCGATCACGTGAATACGCTCGTTACGTGCACGATCTGAAAGGACGCCGCGAAGTGCTGCTGCGATCATCTTCTTAGGTGTGCGCTGTGCGTAATCGCGTGGACGAACAGCGTGAGCTGCACCGCCACCACGTTGCAAAGGAGCGCGGATAGAACCCTGACGGGCACGTCCTGTTCCCTTCTGCTTGAAAGGCTTCTTACCTGAACCGCTTGTCTCGCCACGGTTCTTTGCCTTCTGTGTTCCCTGGCGAGCAGCAGCAAGTTGTGCTGTTACTACCTGGTGAATCAGAGGAATATTTGTCTGCGCATCAAAGATTTCTGCTGGAAGTTCAACACTTCCAACTTTCTTTCCCTCTGCGTTTTTAACTTCTACTGTCAGCGCCATGGTTATGCACCTACCGTTTCGACAATTGCCTTCTTCGCAGCCGAACGGATAAAGACAAGGCCGCCATCTGTACCAGGGACTGATCCCTTGATGAGCAACAAGTTCTTCTCTGTATCTACTGCCTGAATAACAAGGTTCTGGGTTGTAATTTTTTCGTTACCCATACGACCTGACATACGCATTCCCTTGAATACACGTCCTGGTGTTGAGCACGCTCCAATTGATCCTGGCATACGGTGCTTACGATCTACACCGTGAGATGAACCAAGACCACCGAAACCGTGACGCTTCATAACGCCTGCAGTTCCCTTACCGGTGCTTGTACCTGTTGCATCAACAATCTCGCCTGCTTCAAAGACTGATGCTCCAAGTTCTTGTCCAACGGTGTAGTTACTAGCGGAGAGTGTGCGTAGCTCTGCAACGTGGCGACGTGGTGTCACGCCTTGCTTTGCAAAGTGTCCAGCTAGAGGCTTTGTTACCTTTTTAGGATCAATCGCGCCGTATGCAATCTGGACAGCTGCGTAGCCATCTTTTTCAACGGTGCGGATCTGAGAAACAACACATGAATCAACTGAAACAACAGTTACAGGAATCATCTTGTTGTTGGCATCAAATACCTGGGTCATTCCAAGTTTTGTACCGAGTACGCCCTTGATGGACGAACCGTACGACTGAGTTACTTTTGTCATTTTTTCGTCCTTTCCTTAGAGCTTTATCTCGATGTCGACGCCAGCTGGCAAGTCGAGGCGCATCAATGAATCCACTGTCTTAGGAGTTGGATCGATGATGTCGATGAGGCGCTTATGTGTGCGCATCTCGAAGTGCTCGCGGCTGTCCTTATATTTATGAGGAGAGCGAATCACGCAATACGTGTTCTTCTCTGTTGGTAGCGGCACTGGACCCGCGACCGTTGCACCTGTGCGCTCGACTGTCTCAACGATTTTCTTCGCTGATGAGTCAATCACCTCATGGTCATAGGCCTTGAGTCGAATGCGGATCTTTTGTCCCGCCATGTCGTTCTCCTCTTTCGTTTCTTACTTCGTTAATAAATTTGTTAATGACTTCTGGTTTCAAGCTTTACTACTATTTCTTGTTAAGTGGCGGTGGTTTTTAGGCCACCGCCACTACTACAAGATTTACTTATTTATTACTTTGTAATCTTTGTAACGCGACCTGCACCTACTGTGCGGCCACCTTCGCGGATAGCAAAGCGGAGTCCTTCTTCCATTGCGATTGGCTGGATGAGAGTTACTGCCATCTCAGTGTTATCGCCAGGCATAACCATTTCGGTACCTGAAGGAAGTGTTACAACGCCGGTCACGTCAGTTGTACGGAAGTAGAACTGTGGACGGTAGTTGTTGAAGAATGGAGTGTGACGACCGCCTTCATCCTTTGAAAGGATGTATGCAGATGCATCGAACTCTGTGTGAGGTGTGATTGACCCTGGCTTGCAGACAACCTGTCCACGCTCTACATCTTCACGCTTTGTTCCACGAAGAAGAAGTCCGACGTTCTCGCCAGCCTGTCCTTCGTCGAGCAACTTACGGAACATTTCAACGCCTGTAACAGTTGTGCGCTGTGCATCTGGACGGATACCAACGATTTCAACTTCTTCGTTAACCTTGACGATACCGCGCTCGATACGACCGGTGATTACTGTTCCACGACCTGTGATCGTGAATACATCTTCAACTGGCATAAGGAATGGCTTGTCAACATCACGAGCTGGCTGTGGGATAAATGCATCAACAGCATCCATGAGTTCGATGATCTTCTCTGCCCATGCAGCGTCTCCTTCGAGAGCCTTAAGTGCTGAGATGCGAACGATTGGTGTGTCATCGCCTGGGAACTCGTACTTAGATAGAAGTTCGCGAACTTCCATTTCAACGAGCTCAAGAATTTCTTCGTCATCAACCATATCTGACTTGTTAAGAGCCACAACGATTGATGGAACGCCTACCTGACGTGCAAGGAGAACGTGCTCCTTGGTCTGTGGCATTGGACCATCTGTTGCTGCAACGACGAGGATTGCTCCATCCATCTGTGCTGCACCAGTGATCATGTTCTTGATGTAGTCAGCGTGGCCTG
>JBIIRQ010000175.1:0-3184 GCA_044341445.1 Candidatus Planktophila sp. | reverse complement strand
GCTTTTATCGAACTGATAAATAAAAAATCGATAAATTGTTTTGACGTTATATAAATATGATATCTATAAATTAATTAATACTTAAAGCGTTTCGTAGATTTGCTAATTCACCGTCATTAAGATCTCGCCATCGCCCCGGTGGAGTATCCCCCAAACTGATCGGACCAAAGTTGGTACGGATCAGCCGCAAGAGGCGAAGGTCCACCGCCTCCATGAGCCGGCGAATAATGTGATATCGACCCTCATGAATACTCACCTCGATCCACTGCGGCGACAGGTGCTTGAAGGAGAGGACTCTCCCCATCCCATCTTCGAGTTCGATCCCCTTCAGCAAGATCTTGTCGACCCCTGGCGGGAGCTGTCCTTCGAACTCGATCAAGTAGCTCTTGACCAAACCGTAGGAGGGATGTGTGGCGCGGAAGGTTAGATCTCCATCATTTGTCAGCAAGATCAGGCCCTCTGAGTCCTTATCCAGTCGACCTACGTGGAAGAGGCGCTCCTTACGGAAGTCAATAAAGTCGGCGAGTGAAGGCCTACCTTCGGGGTCATACATCGTAGACAGAACGCCCTTTGGTTTATGAAGTACTAAATAAGACTTAGTCAAAGTAGGAGTTATTGTCTCACCATCAACCATTACTTTGACCTTTGAGGTGTCAAACTTGGCTCCGAGCTCTCTAATGATATCTCCGTCGACGCTCACCCGGCCATCTTGGATCAGTTCATCGGCTCCGCGACGCGAGGTGACTCCAGCGTCGGCAATAATTTTATTCAGGCGTGTAAGGCTCATGTGAAGGCTATCCATTCTCGACAGTCTTAAGGGGCGCCCTCAACTGGGCGCAGGGCTACTTTACTTGCGACAGGGGTGGTAAGGCAAAACCAGCTGAGCCAACCGGCCCGCGCTAGTCGGTAAGGCTCTCCAGAATCTCATCGAGACCATCGAGATCAGGCAGGTGCGGAGCCAAGGGCGAGAGATCATCAAGGGATTTAAGGCCCAAGCGCTCAAGGAAGTAGCTTGTCGTCTTGTACAAGATCGCCCCAGTCTCATTTTCGACGCCATATTCCTCCACGAGGCCTCTATTGACCAGGGTCTTCATCACCGCCTCGACATTGACGCCTCGAATCGCTGAAACGCGGGCTCTGGAGACAGGCTGGCGATAGGCGATCACCGCCAAGGTCTCTAGAGCGGCCTGGGTAAGTCGATTCTGTTGGCCATCGAGAACGAATTTCTCCACAGCTGGAGCGCAATCTGGGTGGCTATAAAATCGCCATCCCCCGTTGATCGCTTTGAGGGAAAAACCCCGGTCCTCGTACGAAAGGGTGAGGCGGTTGAGAGCCTCGACTATGACATCGACTGGGACCTCTAAAACAGTGGCCAAGGTGAGCTCGCTGACCGGCTCATCTACGACCATGAGGATCGCCTCGATGGATCTATCAACTTCTACATTAGACATTTTTATCCTCATCTGTCTCATCCACAAGCACTATCGGGATATCAAACTCATCGGTTATCTCGATTTCGCCGGTTTCGGCCCCTGTCCAGCTGATCTGTAGCTCACCGAGGGCGATCACTTGGTTAAATCTGAGATTTCCCTGGCGATAGAGATCCAGGAGGGCGAGGAAGCGAGCCACCACGACCAGGGTTGATTCAGCCCCTATACAGAGACTTCGAAAGCTCATGCTCTTAGCCTGGCGCAAGGCCTCGACAACGAGGCGAGATTGCTCGGTCACGCTCACCAATGGGTTGTGCAGGTGCTCAATCGCTACGATCGGAGGCGTTTTCGGAGTTAAAACACGCTCAGCAATGGCAGCAAAGCGCTCAGCCCCAACGCCGATCAATACTTCGGGCAAAAGGGCAGCTAGCGCAGGATCAAGGGCTACAACTCGTGGGAAGGACTTGTCGGCAAAATCGATCATCTCCTGGAAGGAGGAGGCGATCTCCTTAAAGGCTCGATACTGGAGCAATCGGGCGAAGAGGATGTCGCGCGCTTCCAGCAGTGCAAGGTCTTCTTCATCCTCGATCTCACCGCTTGGCAGCAATCGCGCCGCCTTGAGATCCAAAAGTGTGGCTGCGACAACGAGGAACTCGGTCGCCTGATCCAAGCGCCAGCCCTCACCCGAGAGCTCAAGTGAGCGTATATAGGAGATAAATTCATCGGTGACCAGGCTCAGCGAAACCTCTGTGATATCGAGCTTATGTCGAGAAATGAGCTGAAGGAGCAGGTCAAAGGGTCCATCAAAGTTTGAGAGGTGGACGTTGAAGCCACTTTCAGGGGCAACCTGCTCAGCACTTTCTAGGGAGATATCCACGGGTGCACGATACTTGTTTTTATCAGGCCTTACTTGCCGTCACACGCTCTCCACGCGTAGAGTCTGCCTCAGGAAGAAAGAGGTTTCTCGATTGAGCGCTATATCGACAAAAGATGATGATGTGGTCACCACCGCCAGCCTCACTGGCGCTAAGGTCGCACAGTTTCCAGTTCCCGCACCGATCACTGAGCACGGAAACGCTCGAATAATCTCTATCTTCAACCAAAAAGGTGGTGTCGGAAAGACGACAACCACAATCAACCTTGGCGCTGCCCTGGCAGAACTTGGCCGTCGTGTACTTCTCGTTGACTTCGATCCGCAAGGTGGACTATCTCTCGGACTCGGAGTGAATGCACATGCACTTCCATTAGAAAATACTGTCTATCACGCACTCATGGATCCTGCTGCAGATATTCAACAGATCGTTCTTAAATCATCTGTCGCTGGCCTTGATTTTCTCCCGGCCAGCCGCGACCTTGGTGCTGCCGAATCTAAACTTCCGTCGGAGATTGGTGGACAACAATTTCTGAAGCGTGCACTCACAACTCTCAAGGATGAGTATGACGTCATCCTCATCGATTGCCAGCCAACTATGGGTCAGCTCACCGTCAACGCTCTTGTTGCTTCCCACGAAGTGATCGTGCCTTTGCAGTGTGAGTATTTTGCCCTTCATGGATTCATTGAATTAAGTGGCAACATCGAGAAGGTAAAGAACTTCCTTAACCCTGAACTTAGATTAATTGGAATCCTTGCAACGATGTACGATCGCAAGACACTCCATAATCGCGAAGTTCTTAGCGCGATTCTCGAAAAGTATCCCAACGATGTCTTTGACACCATCATTGCAAAGACCATTCGTTTCTCTGAAACAACTGTG
>JBIIRQ010000133.1:0-3197 GCA_044341445.1 Candidatus Planktophila sp. | reverse complement strand
ATGTGAGAATTTCTCTTGGATTTGCAAAGGCTGGCCTTGTCTCGGCAGAGGTAATTATTCGTGACAAGAGAGATGATTTCAAGAACGTGATCTCTGGCAGCAAGCTCTTAACTGCAGATACAGCGACAGCGACTGAGTAGCTACTTACTCTCCATCTTGTAACCAAGACCGCGAACAGTCTGGATATAGACTGGGTTTGCTGGGTCAACTTCAATCTTTGCTCGTAACCGCTTGATGTGCACATCGAGGGTCTTGGTATCGCCGACGTAATCACTGCCCCAGACACGATCGATAATCTGTGTGCGAGTAAGCACCCGATCGCAATTTCGCATCAGAAACTCGAGCAGCTCAAACTCTTTGAGTGGGAATTGCACCGTACTGCCATTAATTGCAATCACGTGTCGTTCTGTATCTAAGCGCACTGGCCCCACCGTTAAAATACTGTCTGCTGGATCGGTATCGCCGAGGTCAGAATTTCGCCGCAGAACTGCACGGATACGAGCCACAAGCTCACGGGAAGAATATGGCTTGGTCACATAGTCATCGGCGCCGAGTTCAAGACCAACGACCTTATCGACCTCAGAATCCTTTGCTGTAAGCATAATGATGGGGACATCTGAACGCTGGCGTAATTGCTTGCAGACTTCGGTACCAGAAAGTCCTGGCAACATAAGATCTAAGAGAACAAGGTCTGCACCCACCCGATCAAACTCTTCGATCGCTTTAGGTCCGCTGTCGGCAACAGTCACATCAAAACCTTCGCGGCCTAGTAAATAGGCCAAGGCTTCTGAAAATGACTCTTCATCTTCTACGACCAATATTTTTGTCATCTCTATCTCCCACTTTCATCGCTGAGTGAAGAAAGATCTTTAGCCCTTGGTAAACGTAAGGTAAAGGTACTTCCTTGGCCTTCTAAACTCCAGACACTGATATCTCCGCCGTGATTACTGGCAACGTGTTTTACAATCGAAAGACCCAGACCTGTACCACCGGTTTCGCGAGAGCGCGCTGGATCAACGCGATAGAAGCGTTCAAAGATACGCTCAAGATCCTTTTCTGGAATACCGACGCCTTGATCTGTGACGGTGAATTCAACTAAATCATCGGTGCATGTAATCGCAATACCTACACGTGTAGATGTTGGACTGTAATTAATTGCATTCTGAATCAAATTACTCATCGCCATATGAAGCTGGCTCTGATCGCCCAGTACATAACAAGATATCGTATCTGCGATAACCATTTCAATATTTCGCTTTTCAGCAGATAGACGGCACTCGTCAATTGCAGAACGTGCAATCACCGCGAGATCGATAACCTCTGCGCTTTTCAGAGGATCATCATCTTGCAAGCGAGAAAGATTAATCACTTCTTGTACAAGATCAGAGAGCCTTACCGCTTCTATCTGCATACGAGTGGCAAATTTCTTGATTGCGGCAGGATCATTTGATCCCTCTAATACCGCCTCAGCCAAGATAGATAAGGCTCCGATAGGAGTTTTAAGTTCATGTGAAATATTGGCAACAAAGTCACGGCGCATTGAATTCAAGCGAGCAAATTCAGAATCATCAAAGATAAGTATTGCAAGCAGCCCTTCGCTACCAAGTGGCGTCACACGCACGAGAAGATCGTGTGTTCCGCTACCTACCGGCCCGCGGGGAAGTTCGAGAGTCTCTTCCTGATATTTTTTAGATCTGCGAACTGCACGAACTAAATTAAAAATTGGCTGGGATCCGATCCGCTTTTCCTTTAAAATTCCAAGCGAGAGAATTCCATGTGAATTTTCAAGTACATCATCTGCTGGAGAGAGAATGATGTACTCGGCATCAATTACTTTTAACAGATCAATCACACCGGATGAAATACCGACCTGTGCCGGGCTCTCTATGCGCCTGCGCCTCGGAGTGAACATGTGCCTATAGTAGAAGGGTGTTGGGGTTGATAACTATGGATGGGCCGTGTAGTCCCGCTAAACGATAATTCTTAGCCTATTGTTCAGATGCTATTCATAAATGTCATACCGAATCGTGGTCAATTCAAGTAAAGTTGAGACATGAGAAACGCCTTTCACGAAGAACTCGATTCCATCCAAGCCACCCTTGTCACAATGGGCGAGATGGTCGCTGTTGCGATGGTTCGCTCAACAGAGGCTCTGCTCAAGGCAGATATCAAATTAGCTGAGAGCGTCATCGCCGATGATGAAAAACTTGACACCATTCAGCACGATCTAGAGGCGCGTGCAATTAATTTGATGGCGCGCCAACAACCAGTGGCACAGGACTTACGTATCTTGGTGACATCACTACGCATGAGCGCTGACTTGGAGCGGATGGGCGATCTCTGCCACCACGTCGCAAAGCTTGCTCGGATGCGTTATCCAAATGTGAGCGTTCCAGCAGAATTAATTTCTACAATTGAGTCAATGGGCGCAACCGCAGTAAAGATTATTGAAAAATCAACACATGTGGTCAAGACGCAAGATCTTCAGGCAGCAATTGAGCTTGAGACCGATGATGACGAAATGGATAAATTACATCGCGCGCTCTTTGTCGCACTGCTTGATGATTCGTGGTCACATGGAATTGAAACAGCAATCGATATGACGCTCCTAGGTCGTTACTACGAACGCTGCGCCGACCATGCCGTTTCAATCGCACGACGCGTCTACTTCCTTGTTAAAGGTGAGTACGCATCTGAAAGTCAGCCTTCTCTCTAAATTACTTCTTTCCCTGATTTGCAACTGCAGTAATCGCATCGCGCGCTGCAGCAGGATCTAAATACTCTCCGCCTTTAACTTGTGGTGTGAGATCTGCATTCAGTGAATACAAAAGTGGAATACCCGTTGGAATATTGAGTCCGGCGATATCTTCATCGCTAATGCCATCAAGATGTTTCACAAGTGCGCGCAATGAATTGCCGTGAGCAGTTACTAAGACAGTATGACCGCTTTTAAGATCAGGAACGATCGCATCGTGCCAATACGGCAACATGCGAGTAACAACATCTTTCAAACATTCGGTACGCGGCAAATCTGCACCGAGATCGCTATAACGCGGGTCAGTATCTTGTGAGAATTCACTGCCATCAACGATTGCCGGAGGCGGCACATCAAATGAACGGCGCCACAATGCGAATTGCTCTTCGCCGTATTGGGCCAAGGTCTGCGCCTTATCTTTTCCTTGCAGAGCGCCATAATG
>JBIIRQ010000132.1:0-3211 GCA_044341445.1 Candidatus Planktophila sp. | reverse complement strand
ATACCTTTGCTCAGTGTCCTCCATCGAAAACCATACGCAGATTCCAGGGCGCTCTGATCTCTTACGTTTAGGTCTTGGAACGATAGGGATTGGTACGTCGGGACCTTTGATTGCAATGAGTGCGATGCCAGTAGTGGTCTTAATTTTTTGGCGAAATCTCGGAGGCGCGCTACTCACTCTGCCTTTCGCCGCAAGAGCTCTTTTCACGCATGATTATAAATATCGCCGAGCAATCGCTCTATCAGCGTTATCAGGAGTAGTCCTAGCTTTTCACTTTATTGGATTCTTCCTTGCGATGCGTTGGACAACTGTTGCAGCAGGTACCGCACTTGTTGCTCTGCAACCAATATTTGCTGCGCTCTTTGTAAAATTTTTAGGTGGCCATATTCCATCTCGTGCATGGCTTGGAATGGGAATCGCATTCATTGGGGTCATCATGATCTCCGGCGTTGACTTATCTATCTCATGGCTCGCCTTTCAGGGTGACGTTGCGGCACTGATTGCAGCTGCACTCGCCGCCATTTATGTACTCCTTGGTTCGCGAGTACAAAGAGAGATTGGCACACATACCTACACATTAATCTGCTATTTTTTCTGCGCATTAACAGCCCTGCCAATAGCGCTATTACTCGATTTTGAACTCTTTCACTTTGAGATGAGAGAGTGGCTCATCCTTCTGGCACTCATTGCAGGGGCTCAAATCTTGGGTCACTCATTGTTTAACGCAGCACTCAAGAGAGTTTCACCTGCAATTGTCTCTCTCATTGTATTTCTGGAAGTCCCAGTGGGTACACTCTTAGCTATGTGGTGGCTGAATCAAACTCCATCCATTGCACTTATTCCAGGAATTATTGTGATTTTATCGGGATGCGTGTTGGTAGTACTGCGAACACGTGTAACGGAGGTGGTGGCTTAATCGTGATTGATTTACACACACATACAACTAGCAGCGATGGAACTGATTCCCCTCATGCACTTGTAAATAAAGCGCTCTCATCTGGAATTACAGTGTTGGGCCTGACTGACCACGACTCAACATCAGGATGGGCAGAAGCTATTCGCGCGCTCAGACCAGGACTCACACTTGCACTCGGTGCCGAAGTCTCATGCCTGACAGAGGATGCGGTTGCTGTGCATATGCTGGGCCTTTTATTTGATGGCGAGAATGAGAAATTGCAAGTGATGCTGGAAGAGTCAAGAGATTCACGGTTACCCCGTATGCGAAAAATGACAGAGTTGTTGAGTGCCGATGGGATAGATATTTCACTTGATGAAGTTTTCGCGGCAATGCCTGAAGGAGCAACGCTGGGCCGTCCACATCTTGCCGATGCTTTAGTGGCCAAAGGGCATGTGAAGAGTCGTGATGAAGCTTTTGCCGAACTCTTGAACAATTCCTCCAAATATTATGTGACACATATTGCACCGAGTCCCGAAGAAGCGATTCGAGTCATTAGAGAAGCCGGCGGTGTGGCCGTAATCGCGCATCCATTTGCAACTCGGCGCGGTCAAACGCTTTCAGCTATGAGCTTTCCTTCATTAATTGCTGCTGGGCTCAACGGAATTGAAGTAGATCATCGTGATCATTCACAGGCAGAGCGGGAACAATTACGCGCAATTGCTCGTGAATTAGGTCTGGTTATTACAGGCGCCAGCGACTATCACGGAACAGGTAAACTCAACCTCATGGGGGAGAACCTCACGGATCCACACCAGTGGGAAATTTTAGAGTCGATGGCAGATGCTCGAAGGACGGTCACTTCATGAATATCATTGAGGTAAGTGCACTCACCTTTGCTATTCAATGCTTTGTCACTTTATTTGTCATTATGGATCCACCGGGTGCGACCCCTGTCTTCTTAGCTTTAGTCTCAGATAAATCTCCGAAAGAACGAATTCGTCTCGCCTGGCAAGCTGCAGCAATTTCACTTATTGTGATTGCATCCTTTGCACTCTTTGGACAATTTGTGCTCGAGTATATGAAGGTCTCTATGGAGGCACTTCAAGCCGCGGGTGGATTACTACTTCTCTATGTTTCACTCCAGTTATTGACTGGGCGTATTGAAGAAATTGATGCATCAACTAACAAGAATGTCGCACTCGTTCCATTGGGCACGCCGCTTCTAGCCGGTCCTGGAGCAATCGTTGCAACAATGATCTTTGTTAAACAAGTAGATTCGCCAGCATACGCAATCGGCCTCATTGCAGCTGTCGTTGCAGTTCACATTACTATCGCTGTAGCGCTTATGGCTTCCACCAAAATTCTTGCAGTAATTAAAGATAGCGGAGTAACCCTTGTTGCTCGTATTGCAGGACTTCTACTTGCTGCAATTGCGGTGCAGATGCTCGCCGATGCGATAAAAATTCTTGCTGGATAGACTTGTGATATACGATCCCCGCGGTATTTACTCTCCGGAAAATATAGTCTGGAAGATTCATAGCGATCCGTGCATGCTTATCGGTGGGCTACGCGTACTCTTTGAGCAAGCCCTTCATCCGGTAGCAATGGCTGGGGTCGCAACACACTCAAACTTTCGTGAGGATGCGTGGGGACGACTCGAACGCACGGGAGATTATGTCACCACCTTAACTTTTGGCTCTACCTTGGATGCAACGCAACTTGCAGCGCGAGTGCGACGTGTACACACCAAGCTGGGCCTTGATAATCCGCATGAATTGCTCTGGGTGCATATGGCGATGGTTGATTCATTCTTGGATATAGCTGTGCGTTCAGGGGTAGAACTCAGTGAGCAAGAGCAAGATGACTATGTATTGCAGATGGTCGAATTTGCAGACCTCGTTGGTGTTCCACGAAGTGATGTTCCCACTTCTCGCACAGAACTCGTCCAATACTTTGACGATATACGTCCAGAGCTCGAAGCAAGTGATGATGCTAAACGCGCTGCAATCTTCTTAGCACTGCCACCGCTTCCGACGCTTGTTAGGTTTGCGACACCAGCTGCTCCTGCCTGGGCTGGGATAAGTGCTGTCGCAGCGGCAAGCCTTCCTCGTTGGGCTCGCGATTTATATGGATGGCCAACACTTCCCGGGCAGTCGAGTGCAACAAATTTCTCTCTACAGACAGTTCGAAAAGCTCTCTCACTTGTTCCTGAGACTTTTATTGCTCCACCGATCTTTCTCGAGGGTAAGAAGCGTTGGCACAGTCAGTCGGTGAATGCATGAGCAGATCAATTCTTTGCCTGGCAAACACAGC
>JBIIRQ010000011.1:0-11592 GCA_044341445.1 Candidatus Planktophila sp. | reverse complement strand
CATTAATACGCTCGCATGAGCGTGTATTCATCTTATGAGGCATTGCAGATGAACCAACCTGGCCTTCTTTGAAACCTTCAGTCACAAGTTCGGCGCCTGCCATCAAGCGAATTGAAGTGGCCAGTGATGACGGTGCTGCAGCTAGTTGCACAAGTGTTGTCAGAACATCGTAATCAAATGAACGCGGGTAGATCTGGCCGGTTGAATCAAGTACACGGTTAAATCCAAGCTCGACAGCGATCGCACGTTCGAGAGATTGGTGAGCATCTGTTGATCCAAGTAAGTCAATGGAATCTTGGGCTGTACCAACCGGCCCTTTGATACCGCGCATTGGATAACGTGATTGCAGTGCCGTTAAGCGCTCGTAGGCAAAGAGTAATTCTTCTGCTGCACTTGCAAATCGCTTACCGAGGGTAGTGATTTGCGCTGGCACGTTGTGTGAACGACCCGCAATTGGTTGATCGGCATAGAGTGCTGCTTTCGCGGCAAGGGCAGCCAGCGTTGCAATCACTTTATCGCCGATGAGATCAAGCCCATTTTTAATCTGTAGAGCTTCAATATTTTCTGTCAGGTCACGGCTTGTCATGCCGGCATGGATAGCTTCATGTCCTGCCAGTGCGTTAAATTCTTCAATGCGTGCCTTCACATCGTGACGCGTAATTTTTTCACGTGCATCAATTGAGGCAAGGTCAACTTTTGTTGCAACTTTTTCATAATCTGCAATAACTGCATCAGAGATTGTGTGGCCGAGCTTTGCTTGCGCGCGGGCTACTGCAATCCACAAGCGTCGTTCTGCAATGATCTTCTCTTCCGGGGCAAAGATGGCGCGCATCTGCGCAGATGCATAACGGTTAGCTAATACGCTCACTGGTGCATTCTCCCTTACTTAATTCTCTACCTGGGCTAGCGACGCAACGAGGGCGATATCACTTCTATAGAAAGAGCCCTCGAGGCCGATGGTAGAAATCTGTTGATATGCCCGATGGCGAGCCGATTCGAGATCGCTGCCAATCCCGGTCACTGTCATGACGCGACCGCCACTTGAAATGAGCGATCCATCTTTCTCTTGCGTGCCTGCCTGAAAGATCAAGGTATTTTCTCGTGGCGCTGGTGCTGTGATTTTCTCGCCCAACTGTGGTGAGTGCGGATATCCCTGTGCCGCTAAGACAACAGTGACGGCAGAAGTATCACTCCAGTGCAAGACAGTGTCATCAAGTGAATTTGTTGCTGCTTTGTAGAGCAGATCTGCAAGAGGAGTAAGAAGTCGTGGAATAAGTACTTGTGTCTCTGGATCGCCAAAGCGCGCATTGAATTCAATGACTTTGATTCCATTTTTTGTGAGCGCAAGTCCGGCATAGAGCAGACCAATAAATGGGGTTCCACGCGCTGCCATCTCAGCAACAACTGGAGCTAAAACTTTTTCATACGTCTGTTCAATAATGTCTTCCGGTGCCCAAGGAAGAGGTGAGTACGCACCCATGCCACCGGTATTCGGACCCTGATTATTATCGTATGCCCGTTTGAAATCTTGCGCTGGCTCCATTGCAAGAATATTGCGACCATCAGAAATGCCAAAGAGTGATATCTCTGGACCGTCGAGAAACTCTTCGATAACAACGCGATCGCACGACAGTGCATGTGCCAGCGCTTCGGCGCGATCATCTGTCACAACAACACCTTTGCCGCCAGCTAATCCATCATCTTTGACAACATATGGGGCACCAAAAGCATCTAGCGCACTATTGATTTCATCTTCGCGTGTGCAGGTGAAACTTCGGGCGGTAGGAACACCGGCATCTCGCATCACACCTTTTGCAAAATCTTTTGATCCTTCTAGAGCTGCAGCAGCCTTTGATGGACCAAATGTTGCAATCCCCGCAGCGCGCAAAGTATCGGCTGCACCATTAACCAGTGGAACTTCTGGGCCAATCACGACAAGGTCAATAGCAAGTGATTGTGCGAGGGCAAGAATTGCCTGATTATCAGTAATCGTAAGTGGATGTGTTGTTGCGATCTCTGCGATCCCTGGATTGCCCGGCGCCACATGTAGTTCGCTACATTTTTTATCTGCCTTGAGTCCTAGTGCGAGTGCGTGTTCGCGACCACCGCTTCCGACTAGGAGGATTTTCATGGTTTAGATGAAATCCTTTACAACAATTGTCTGATCTCGACCTGGCCCTACACCGATAGCGCTCATGGGAGCTCCTGAAATTTTCTCGAGGAAGGCAATGTATGCCTGCGCATTAGCTGGCAAATCACTCAGGGTGCGTGCACCAGAGATATCTTCTTTCCAGCCGGGAAGGTATTCATAAATTGGTACTGCATGATGAAAATCTGATTGCGACGATGGAAGTTCTTCTACTCGCTTGCCATCAATTTCATATGCAACACATACCGGAATCTTCTCCCAGCCTGTAAGCACATCAAGTTTTGTTAAGAAGAAATCTGTCAGCCCGTTCACACGAACCGCATAACGTGCAATCGGTGCGTCATACCAACCACAGCGACGGGCACGACCAGTTGTGACACCGATTTCTCCGCCAATGGTGCGAAGTTTTTCGCCATCTTCATCTAAGAGTTCAGTAGGGAAAGGCCCTGATCCCACGCGAGTTGTGTAGGCCTTAACGATTCCGATGACGCGACTGATTTGTGTTGGCCCGATTCCAGAACCGGTGCACGCACCACCTGCAGTTGGGTTTGATGAGGTAACAAATGGATACGTTCCATGATCAACATCAAGGAGAGTTCCTTGTGATCCTTCAAGCAGTACTCGCTTACCTGCCTTGAGCGCTTGATCTAAAAGTAAGACGGTATCTGCAACGTATGGGCGCAAAATATCGGCGTATCCAAGGTATTCAGCAAGCACATCATCAACTTCGATGTTCTTACGATTAAAGACCTTGATAAGAATTTGGTTCTTATCCCGAAGAGCTGCCTCAAGTTTTTGTCGCAAAATTGATGGATCAAAGAGATCTTGCACACGAATTCCGATGCGGTTGATCTTGTCAGCATAGGCAGGACCAATACCGCGACCTGTTGTGCCGATCTTTGATTTACCCAAGAAGCGTTCTGTGACCTTATCGATGGTGCGGTGATAAGGAGTGATCAAGTGCGCATTTGTTGAGATAACAAGTTTTGAACAATCGATACCGCGTTCAGTTAAGCCTTTGATTTCTTCTAGTAGTACACCTGGATCAATGACAACGCCGTTGCCAATGACAGGAATAACGTTGGGAGAGAGAATTCCAGATGGAAGTAAGTGAAGGGCATACTTCTGATCACCAATAACAACAGTGTGTCCTGCGTTATTGCCACCTTGATAGCGCACTACATAATCAACGCGATCGCCGAGGATGTCGGTAGCTTTACCCTTGCCCTCATCGCCCCACTGAGCTCCCAGCAGAACTAATGCAGGCATAGTTAAAACCTCTCTCTGTAACTAGGTGAAGATTACTTGCGAAGTGATGTTCCTGTGGAACGAAGATCCTCACACGCGTGCGCGACACGGGCAGCCATCCCAGCCTCTGCCGCCTTGCCCCATGCACGTGGGTCATACGCCTTCTTATTTCCTACTTCACCATCAATTTTCAAGACCCCGTCATAATTTTTGAACATATGCTCAACGACTGGGCGGGTAAATGAGTACTGCGTATCCGTATCGATATTCATCTTGATCACTCCATAATCGAGTGATTCGCGGATCTCAGAAAGTAGTGAGCCAGAGCCACCGTGGAATACGAGATCCATTGGCTTGCTTCCGGCTGCAAGGCCCAACTTTGTCGAAACTGCATCTTGCAATGTGCGCAAAATCTTTGGCTGCAAGACAACATTTCCTGGCTTATAAACACCGTGCACGTTTCCAAATGTCGCAGCAACCATGTATCGGGCAGCAGGATCGTTTCCGAGCGTATCAAGAGTCATCAGTGCATCTTCAGGTGTTGAGTACAACTTGGCATCGTGCTTTGCTTCGATTCCATCTTCTTCGCCGCCAACAACACCGATTTCGATTTCAAGAATTGTGCGTGCAGCAACAGACTTTGTGAGAAGTTCTTTTGCCACTTTCATATTCTCGTTCATATCTACAGCTGAGCCATCCCACATATGAGAACTAAAGAGAGGCGCTTTGCCATCTTTGATGCGCTGTGCCCCGATTTCAAGAAGTGGACGCATAAATCCATCGAGTTTCTCTGCTGGGCAGTGATCGGTGTGAATTGCAATATTGACGTTGTAATTCTTTGCAACAACGTGTGCGAATTCTGCCAGCGCAACCGCTCCGTCAACCATGTTCTTCACTGTTGAGCCGGATGCGTATTCAGCGCCGCCCCATGAAAATTGGATAATTCCATCTGATTCAGCTTCGGCAAATCCACGAAGCGCTGCGATAACTGTCTGAGACGATGAGACGTTAATTGCGGGGTATGCGAATGCACCAGCTTTTGCGCGATCTAACATTTGGGCGTAAATCTCAGGGGTTGCAATTGGCATTTAAGACTCCACGGGCTCGTTTTCTCGCACACACCTGCTGCGAGTTGTAATCCTTCGCCGAGCGCGTCATTGAGCCGACTTCGGGCTTACGGCTAATCCAACCACTTACCTGGGGCTAAGAAAAATCGCCATGCGCCAGCAGGGATGAAAGCTGCAGGCGCATGGCGATATTGAGGCTCGCCGGGGGGTCTAGGGGTGGAGGGTCTTCTGCAAAAAGGCCATGAGGGCGGCCAGTAAGGATGGAGTTCCCAAAATCTTAAGCAGGATTGTAAAGAAGGCAGTCAGCATTGTTTGCTTCCATTTCTATAGGTGTTCAATTGAGTGGGTTGGAGATAGTGGGCAAAAATAGAGAGTCCTAGTAACCTCAATACTTATGAGCCTTACTCCTGTTGATAATTCTGGTGATTCCATTGAAAATCTCGGTTCAGAGAGCAGAACCTTTCCACCGAGCGCCGAATTTGTTGCCCAAGCAAATGCCAAGGCTGATATCTACGATCGGGCAGAGTCAGATCGCTTAGCGTTCTGGGAAGCACAGGCGCGCGAATTAACGTGGGAGAAGCCGTGGGATTCAGTTCTTGAATGGAAAGCGCCGTATGCGAAATGGTTTGTTGGAGGAAAGCTCAACGCATCATTTAACGCACTAGACCGACATGTGTTGGCAGGTCGAGGCGATCGCGTTGCACTCTTCTTTGAAGGCGAACCGGGCGATACTCGCACAATCACATATGCAGATCTTCTTACCGATGTAAAGAAAGCGGCTAACGCACTGATTGAGATCGGCGTTAAGGCAGGTGATCGTGTTGCCATTTATATGCCAATGATTCCGGAAGCAGCAGTTGCGATGTTGGCATGTGCTCGAATCGGTGCCGCTCACTCAGTTGTCTTCGGCGGATTTTCTGCCGATGCACTTCTTTCACGAATTCAAGATGCTGATGCAAAAGTTGTGATCACAGCAGATGGTGGATTCCGTAAGGGAGCTGCATTTGCACTTAAGCCTGCAGTCGACGAAGCGCTCAAGGGAAAGACAAATGTTGAGAAAGTTCTAGTTGTAAAGCGCACAGGACAAGAGACAGCATGGAATAGCGCTACTGATTTGTGGTGGGATGAGATTGTTAATCGTCAAAGTCCAGAGCACGAGGCGCAGGCTTTTGATGCTGAGCACCCGCTGTTTATTCTGTACACATCTGGCACGACTGCAAAGCCAAAGGGAATTTTCCACACAACAGGCGGTTATTTAACGCAGGCAGCATTTACTCATCGCGCTGTCTTTGATCTCAAGCCAGAAAGTGATGTCTATTGGTGCACAGCCGATGTTGGTTGGATCACCGGACATTCATATGTTGTTTATGGACCGCTGATCAATGGCGCAACTCAAGTAATTTATGAGGGCACACCTGACACTCCACACAAGGGGCGCATGTTTGAAATCATTGAAAAATACGGCGTCACTATTTTGTATACAGCGCCAACACTTATTCGTACCTGGATGAAATGGGGCGATGAATTCCCACAGGCACAGAATCTTTCATCGCTTCGCTTACTTGGATCAGTTGGTGAACCAATTAATCCAGAGGCGTGGATGTGGTATCGCGAAGTGATCGGTGGAAATCGTTGTCCGATCGTTGATACCTGGTGGCAGACTGAAACTGGCGCCATCATGATTTCACCATTGCCAGGAGTTACTGCAACAAAGCCGGGTTCTGCAATGACTGCGCTTCCAGGAATTAGTGCACAGGTTGTCGATGACAATGGCGTAGCAGTACCTAATGGTCACGGTGGTTATCTGATTCTTGATAAACCATGGCCATCAATGCTTCGCGGTGTATGGGGCGAAGATGAACGCTACAAAGAGACGTACTGGTCTCGCTTTGATGGAATCTACTTTGCTGGAGACGGAGCAAAGCTCGACATTGACGGTGCGATCTGGTTGTTAGGTCGAGTCGATGATGTAATGAACGTTTCTGGTCACAGAATTTCAACGACAGAAGTTGAATCGGCTCTTGTCTCGCATGCAGCAGTTGCTGAAGCAGCTGTAGTTGGAGCGCAGGATGAGATGACAGGCCAAGGAATCGTTGCATTTGTGATCTTGCGTGCTGGAATCGATCATGCAAATGGGGAAGCGCTTGTAAAAGAGTTACGAGCACATGTGACTAAAGAGATCGGTGCCATTGCCCGTCCACGTCAGATCATGGTGGTTAATGAACTTCCTAAGACTCGCAGCGGCAAAATCATGCGCAGATTACTCAAGGATGTTGCCGAGAATCGCACCGTCGGTGATGCAACAACTCTTGCTGATCCAAATGTGATGAAGCTGATCTCAGAGGGCTTGCATTCAACTAAGGACGAAGATTAATTCCTTCTAACTTCTGTTGAACTGTATCTTTGATTGAGGTAATCACTCCTGGGAGGCTGCTTTCAATCCTTGGATAGAGATCACTTTTGGCGATCGCATCTTTACCGCTCTGCCAAGGTGACCATGTCAGAACTGCGCCAATAAGGAAGATGAAGATAAGTGCGCGCAAGAGTGAGAGCGCTGCACCTGCAATCTGATCAAGGAATGCCAACGGACCGCGGATGACTGTTGCCTTTAAGCCCTTGGTTACTAACTTGGCAAGAAAGCGACCGGCAAAGGAACCTACGAATATCGAAAGAAAGGCGATTCCAACTTTCTTGCTATCTAGAGCCCAATCACCCATAACGTTGAGTGCAATCAATAATCCGACTATTGCTCCGCCAATGTTTCCGATCACAGCAAAAATAGTTTTTAGGAAGCCACTTCTGTAGCCAGCAATAAATGAGGTGACTACCGCCACGACAATTGCAATATCAACGAAATTCATAGATCTACTCCTAAATACTTTCTCGCCTCATCTTCTAACTCTTCTATAGTAGTTACAACTCCAATTTTTCGATGAACGATTTCGCCCTTTTCATCGATAAAAAGTGTGATTGGAACTCCCATACCAAGGGTGGCACGAGTAGATCCATCGGCATCGTTTAGATTCGGCCAAGTGATGCCGTACTCCTTAACAAAATCACGGGCATCTTGGATATCGGCTTCTTCTACGCTAATTCCGATAAGCCCTACTAAATCTCGATGCTTTGTGTAGAAATCAACGAAGATTGGCATTTCATCTTTGCATGGACCACACCAGGATCCCCATACGTTTACTAGCGTCGGTCCCTTAATGTTTGCGACATTTACCACGGAGCCTTCATCTAAACAATCAAGTACAACTGCTTTCCCATCGGTCTCAATGCTTTGAATAGATGAACAATCAACGACAACACCATCATTTGGCAGCGCTGTAGTACTTTGCGAGCACCCTGCAAGAAGAAGTGATGCGACAATCAATGCACTTTTCTTCATCGAAAGTCCTTATCTGTCTTCACAAGCAGCGCCGCCTTCTCTTTATCCATTTCACCGATACCTACCGATGGACAGATTTTTGCAAGAGTGCAGGCACCACAGGCCGGTTTACGTGAATGACACACCCGACGGCCATGCCAAATCATCCGCTGCGATAAATTCGTCCACTCTGCTTGTGGAATTAACTCTCCAACCTCGTGTTCAACTTTCACTGGATCTAACGATTGCGTCCAACTAAAGCGCCTCGATAGCCGACCGAAGTGCGTATCTACTGTGATCCCAGGTGTATCAAAGGCGTGGCCCAAGACAACGTTCGCCGTTTTGCGTCCAACACCGGGCAAGGTAATTAACTCCTCGATAGTTGACGGTACCTCACCCCCAAATTCTGTAATTACCTTCTCCGCTAGCCCTCTTATATGTCTCGCCTTTGCGTGATAAAAACCTGTGGGGTAGATAATTTCTTCGATCTCTTCGATCGGTGCTTTCGCATACGCTCGAACATTTTTATATTTTTTAAAAAGTCGGGCAGTAACTAGATTCACTCTCTTATCCGTGCACTGTGCTGACAGCACGGTTGCAATGACAAGTTGCAGAGGATTCGCAAAATTGAGTTCGCAATAGATCTCTGGATACGTCTTGCAGAGCCCGCGATAGAGAGCCTTAGCCCTTTTCTCAGTTTCGCGATCTGCGCTCATACGAGTAAACTACCCCCGTGACCATTGAAGATGAAGTTGTACGTAAGGCCCCACTCTTTACCGCACTCGATGATGCCGCTGCTGCTTCACTGCGAACATCGATGGATTCAGTAAAAATCAATAAAGGCGGGGTTCTTTTCAAAGAGGGCGATAGCGGCGAGCACGTATACGTAATCGTCGAGGGCAAACTCAAGCTCGGAACATCAAGTGGGGATGGCCGCGAAAACCTCCTCTCCATTCTTGGCCCAGGTGAAATGTTTGGCGAGCTCTCACTCTTTGATCCAGGCCCACGCACATCGACTGCCACGGCGGTTACCGATGCAAAACTTTTATCTCTTGGCCATGAAAAACTCTTTCCTTGGCTTCGCGAAAACCCTGAAGTCTCTTTACAACTCTTAGCTCGTTTAGCCCAGCGCTTGCGCCGTACCAATGAAGCAGTCGGTGACCTAGTCTTCTCTGACGTTCCAGGTCGCGTTGCAAAAGCTCTGATCGATCTTGGTGAGCGTTTTGGAAAACAGGGTCCAGAAGGTCTGCATGTTCATCATGACCTCACCCAAGAAGAGCTTGCTCAACTTGTCGGCGCATCACGCGAGACCGTTAATAAAGCACTCGCTGATTTTGCCGGACGCGGATGGCTACGCCTTGATGGTCGCGCAGTTTTAATTACCGACCTAGAGCGTTTAAGTAAGCGCGGTAAGTAATCGCCTTTTTAGGCAACTTCAACGGTGAGTTCAACCTCAACCGGTGAATTCAATGGCAACTCAGCAACACCTAGGGCGCTACGTGCTGCAACGCCGGCATCTCCCCAAATATGCATAAAGAGCTCTGATGCACCATTCGCAACTGCAGGTTGGCTAATAAAGCCAGCTATACCGTTTACATAACAGACAATGCGAACTACCTTCACAATGGAATCAACTGGTGCGACAAGTTCAACGGCAGCGAGTGCGTTAATTGCACAGATCTTTGCTAATTCGTATGCCTCTTCAACGCTCACATCTGAGCCAACTTTTCCAGTCCTAGCAATTGCACCATCGACGATTGGAAGTTGTCCTGCAGTGAAGACAATGTTTCCGGTCCGGACTGCAGGAACATAGGCAGCTAGTGGTTTTGTTGCAATAGGAAGTGTGATCCCTTTTTCTGCCAACTTTGCACGGACATCTACTGACATTACTTAACCTCACGTTTCATGTATGCAACGAGCTGCTCTCCGCCAGGTGCTGGAATTACTGTAACAAGTTCCCATCCATCAGAACCCCATGTATCTAGAATCTGTTTTGTTGCATGTGAAAGTAATGGAACGGTTACGTATTCAAACTTCATATTAATTTCCCCCTGCTAGAGCAGCCTTAACTAAAGTGGAAACCATTCCACCATCTGCTTTTCCTGCAACTAATGGCTTAAGAACTCCCATGACCTTGCCCATGTCGGCCGGTCCTGCAGCACCCGTTGAGGCGATCGCCTCTGCAACAAGCTTCTTCACATCATCTTCTGACAATTGCGCCGGTAAGTATCGGGCGATAACTTCACCTTCTGACTTCTCTTCTTGCGCTTTATCTTCACGCCCAGCCTTTGCAAACTCTTCCGCTGCCTCGCGACGCTTCTTCGCCTCGCGTGAAAGAACGGTAATGATCTCTGCATCATTGAGAACGCGAGCCTCTTTACCTGAAACTTCTTCGTTGGTGATCGCAGTTAAAACCATGCGGATCGTGCCGGAAACGAGTTTGTCGCTTGAACGAATCGCCTCTGTGAGATCGCTTTTTAGTGTTTCTTTAAGTCCCATGGGTTTATCTTCTCATGCTCGACTATCCTTCGATAATTATGAGCTACGTTCTTCGCGAGGCGCAGATCCCGATCTTGCCGCCAGGCCACGCCCCGATCCGTATCCTCCACTTCTCAGATCTGCACCTCACCCCCGCCCGCAAGAGTGAAATTGCAGATATTAAGTCTTTCGCACAGTACAAGCCCGATCTTGTGATTAGCACAGGGGACTTTTTAGCGCATATGGATGCCGTGCCCGTCACACTCGATGCCCTCGAACCATTGCTTGATACTCCCGGGCTCTTTGTCTTTGGATCCAATGATTACTACGCACCAAAACCAAAAAACCCGCTGAAATATTTATTGCCAGATCACGGCGAGCGAATTCATGGACAAGATCTTCCTTGGCCTGAATTAGATCTTGCTTTGCAATCACGAGGTTGGAAGAACCTCAATCATCACCGCACAACAATCACAATTAATGGCACAAGAATTGAAGCCCGTGGCACCGATGATGCCCACCTTGAATTTGATGATTACTCACTCGTTGCTGGCCCACCAGCGGATTGCGATATTGCAATTGGTGTGACGCACGCACCATATCTACGGATTCTTAAGGGCATGTCAGATGACGGACTCGATGCGATCTTTGCCGGCCACACTCATGGCGGGCAAGTGCGATTGCCATGGTTTGGTGGATCGCGCGCCCTCACAACAAATTGCGATTTACCTCATTGGCGAGCACGCGGGCTTACACAATTCGGCAATGAGCCGTATCTACATGTGTCAGCAGGTATGGGTACAAGCCCCTTCGCGCGCATTCGCGTAGCAAGTCCGCCTGAAGTTTCCCTAGTAACTCTCACCCCCAATAAATGACCATTTCTCGTCGTCGATAATCAAAAGCAGATCTGGTCTAAGTGGTTTAATAGAACATATTCCTAAAGGGGGAACTTATGTTTTATAACCTAAACACGCGCTCAAAGTATTTACTTTTTCTAGCTATCGCCTTGCTTGTCCCTTATCTCTTTAAGTCCACTTATTTTTGGGATTCATACTGGGATGAGTATCTCGAAGCTAGCTACACTGTCGGATTAAACTCGATTTCATTTATGTTGATCTTTGCCTCATTAGTTGCACGGTCAGAATATGTGCACCGATCACTACTTTCGCTTTCGGGGATCTGGGCTATCGCCAACTTCATTCCTATCAGCTTCGATATTTGGTTTTATGCGGGCACGGATCTCTTCTCGACAATGCTCTACATTGGTGGACTAATCGCGT
>JBIIRQ010000131.1:0-3249 GCA_044341445.1 Candidatus Planktophila sp. | reverse complement strand
GTCGGCGCTCCAAAAAATACTCCGCAGAATAATACAGAGACAGTTACGCCAATCAGTTTTTTCATAATGAGGAAATTAACGCCAGCCGTACGCGATGAGAATATTAGTAACCGTAAGTCCTAACATCACTGCGAAGGTCTTTGTGGAGTAGCTCTTCTTCTTGAGATTGACAAAACCGATGACCAATATGGCTAAAACAATGAGGAATTTAATTCCGACCTTCATGTGATTGATCTCTGTGTCATGGCCACCAGACCAGGTAAATACCATCACGATTCCAGCGAGCAATGCGGTCGCAGTTGCATGGAGAACTCCTGGGTTGAGCGCGCGTGGGCTCTTCTTATATGAGATAACTAAGAGGGCGAGAATTCCAAGAATTGCCAGAAGATGTACTACAAATGCGATGTAAAAAGCTACCTTCACGATGACTCCATTCAAATGGCTAATATGCGTTTACGCACTCCTAGTTTAGGGTGATCACATGGAAATAAAGACCCCAGCAACTATCGGCCCAGGAGAATTCTTTCCTGTTGTAGGCGTGGGGCCTCATGAAAAACCATGGCCAACTGGAGATCAATACGATCCAGAGTTACTGGAAAATGGCGATAGAAGAAATGTCTTAGATCACTATCGCTACTGGAGCGTTGAAGCAATTGTCGCTGACTTGAACACCAAACGTCATGGATTACAGATTGCAATCGAGAATTGGCAGCATGATCTCAATATTGGCTCTGTTGTAAGAACAGCAAATGCTTTCAATGTGAGTGCTGTACATATCGTGGGAAAGCGTGACTGGAATAAGCGCGGTGCAATGGTTACTGATCGTTATTTGACCGTCATACACCACCCTACGATCGCCGATTTTGCGAAATGGTGTGCCGAAAATGATCTTCCAATCATCGGCATAGATAACGTTCCATCTTCCAAACATTTAGAGGGTGCAGCGCTTCCAGAAAAGTGTGTACTTTTATTTGGGCAAGAGGGTGCAGGGATGTCAGATGATGGTATAGAAATCTGCAGTGTTTTATATGCAATCGAACAATATGGATCAACGAGATCGATGAACGCATCGGCTGCCGGTGCAATTGCGATGTATCACTGGGCTTTACAGCACTTGCCACGCCAAAACTAATTACCGAGTGGCTCTTGCTCTCCATCAGATAGACAATCGCGTACGGCAGTTAAACGTCGCTCAATCTCGGCAGCTTCATCAGTTCTGCCAAGGGCGCGCATCACATCAGCCATTCGGCTTTCGATATCTACAATGAATTCAAAGTCTTTTGGCTCATCGTCAGCAATAATCTGAAGGACGCCATCAAGTGTATTAAGGCCTTCTTCGAGCTTACCTAGAAGAATTTCAGCCTTACCGTATTCAAAGAGTGCAAAAGTTTCGCGGCGGTGATCGTGCGCTGTTTCAAAAACATCAACAGCCTTGCGCGCGGCTTCAAGCGCCCTTTCGCCATCACCTAACCAGTTGTGACACGATGCAATTTTCTGATCACAACGTGCGACATGCAAAACTTCTTTCTCTGACTTGAAAATTCCACGCGCCTCTTTAAAGGCTTCGAGCGCTTCGGTGTATTGCTTAAGTTCGCGATATGCCATACCTAAAAGATGAAGATCGTTGGCAGCACCCATCTGATTTCCATCAACGAGATGTTCTTGTGCGCACTCAGACATCGTTGCGATCACTTCGCTATATTTCTTTGAGCTATACCACCACTCGCCTAAGGTGCAGGCAAGTTCTAATGCAATAGGTGACTTGCTCTCGCGCAAAAGTTCAACAGCTTTGCTCATTGCAGTCGCTGCTTCATCGATACGTTTAAGTTGATTGAGGTTGTATCCAATTGCAGAATATGCCTGAGCTAAACCTTCACTGGGTGCGCTAGCGCCCATCTCTGAGTAAATATCGCGCGCTGTCTCAGCCAATGCGAGCGCTTCATCGTATTGACCGCGGGCAAAGATGCGAGCGCTGAGTTCGTAATATGTCTCTGCGCGATCCTGGCCTTCGGTCTGCGGGATTCGATCCCAGAGCATCTCTTCGGTGACTATGTCCTCATGGTTGTCATCGTCGCTCATGAGAACCTCCTTCTGCTTAGGATGCCTGTCCGTCTAGGCTGACTGTAGCCCTGTGGGGTCGCAATTGTGGGGGAATTTTCGCCCAGTGGCTACCTGGACTTTCTGCTTTCATATGGCAGATGCGAATCGTTTGCATTAATATGAGCCTATGCATATCCCTGATGGATTCATCGATATCCCCACCTCTGCCGCCTTTGCCGCCGTCGCCGCCGTCGGTGTGGCAGCGAGCCTCAAAGGTGCTGCTAAATCTCTGGATGAGAAGACCGCACCCCTTGCAGGTCTTACAGCAACATTTATCTTCGCAGTACAGATGCTTAACTTTCCTGTTGCAGCCGGAACTAGTGGACACCTCTTTGGCAGCGTCTTAGCCGCAGTCTTAGTCGGACCCTACGTTGCAACCCTTGCTCTCAGCGTTGTGTTATTGCTGCAAGCGCTGCTCTTTGCCGACGGCGGGCTAACTGCTGCCGGGCTCAATGTCTTTAACCTTTCACTCGTTGGTGTCTGGGTTGGATACGGTGCATTTCTCCTTGTTAAGAAGATTCTTCCAAAAAATAAGCCATCAATTACCACCGCAGCTGCCATTGCAGGATTTATCTCAGTTCCTGCGGCGGTCATGGGCTTCGTTTTGCAATATGCAATCGGTGCGAATTCAACATTTTCAGTCACGGCAGTCTTTACCGGAATGATGAGTGCACACGTTCTCATCGGCATTGGCGAGGCCGTGATTACAGCTTTCTCAGTAACGGCAGTAATGGCAAGTCGCCCAGATCTGGTCTACGGATATCGTGGCACAAAGGCGCAACTAGAGATTCGAAAGGCATAAGATGAAAAATCCATTAGTCGTGGTCGGTCTTGTACTTTCTCTCGTTCTTGCCGGTGGCCTTTCATACTATGCATCGTCACAACCAGATGGTTTTGAAAAATCAGCTGGTGAAATTGGATTCTTAGATACGGCAGAAGAGAGTCCTCTCGCAGGTAGTCCTTTAGCTGAATACGGTGTGGCAGGAGTTGAAAATGAGCGTCTCTCTGGTGGTTTAGCTGGTCTGATTGGTGTTGCATCAACTGCGGCGATCTCCTTTGGCATCTTTTACGCACTTCGCCGATTTAATAAGAGCAGATCATAAAAGCTGAGACAGAGCACCAGCATCATCATGGCCATGATGTAGGAGA
>JBIIRQ010000149.1:0-2863 GCA_044341445.1 Candidatus Planktophila sp. | reverse complement strand
CAGGCGCGTAAACTTCTATACCAAGAGATTTCAGCGCACGGTTGAGAATCTTGTCGTAACTAATTACTCCAGCAATCGAGTCCTTAAGAAATAACGCGCTACCCGTCTGAATGGCATCGAGAGATTTAATCTCCATAGCCAAGGCAATTTCTTCAGCATTCTTTAAAACTGGAGCATTGATCTCGACGTAAAAAATACCGTCTAGTTTTTCACGAGCTCGACTTACTTTCTTCGGATCGATCCGATGAACATTACGCAGAACCTCTAAACGAGAGAGCCGTGAAGCCATTTTATGTTCAGGAACAAACTTACGAAGGGTCTTCGACTCCGGCTCATCGACGATTAACTTTAAAATTGCCGAGCTATCTAAAAACCACATTAAGAGCGCTCTTTGCGGCGTGACTCAAGAAGTAAATCTGTAGCACTCACGCCGTCAGGCAGCTTGATTATCTTTTTGTTGAAATCCACATTCGGATTAACAGCCGGTGTTATAAATCCTGCATTAACTAAATCTTCCAATGAAACATGTGTAATTGGACCCAATAGTCCAACTGGATGACCCCACTCAGTGATCACAAATCGTTCTCCTTTTTTCACTCGCTCTAAATAGATAGAGGCATTCTGTCGTAGCTCTCTGACACCAATTTCTGGAAAGGAATCTTCAAAAAGGGATCTGATGTTTACGCTCATAACCTGACTGTAGCACCTCGAATTCTAGAGTGCTACATCTGCCCACAGGCTAGACTCGCTCCGTGAGCAAGCAGAAGTGGTTAATTACAGGTGGTGCCGGCTATATCGGCACTCATATCGCTGACCTCTTCATTGAAGCTGGCAAAGATGTCGTACTTCTCGATTCGCTCTATCAAGGCCTTGAATCACGCGTTGCTTACCTGCGAACAAAGCATGCAATTGATATTCCACTGGAAGTCATTGATGTTCGCGATTACGCAAAGGTTAAGGCGCTCATCGCCGCTGGAGGCTTTACCGGCATCGTCCACACCGCAGCTCTTAAGGCAGTTGGTGAATCGATGGAGAAGCCTGATGAGTATCTTGATGTGAATTACACCGCCACCGTTGAGTTGCTAGAGATAGCAAAGCGTCATGGCGTAAAGCGTTTCATCTTCTCATCAACTGCTGCAGTGTATGGAAGTCCAGATTCAATGGATCCATGTCGTGAGGATGGGCCAACTGCACCGATCTCGCCCTACGGTTCATCAAAGTTATCAGCGGAAGAGAAAGTCACCGAATTCATTTCGATCCCAGGAAATTACGGATCCTCACTTCGCTTCTTTAACGTTGTTGGCAGTGCAAATAAAGCGCTGCTCGATAACTCAGTGGAAAACCTTGTACCGATTGTAATTAACCGAGTGAAGAGCGGACAAGCCCCAGTTATCTATGGCCATGATTACGCCACCGTAGATGGCACATGTGTTCGCGATTATGTTGATGTACGCGATATTGCAGCGGCACATCTTGTAGCAGCCGATGCGACAAAGGCCTTGCCACCAACTATGAATATCGGTACCGGAAAAGGTGCATCGGTGCGCGAAATTGTAAAGTTTGTACTGGATTCAATGGGTCGCAACGATGTCACACCTATTGATACAGACCGTCGCGCTGGAGACCCAGCTTTTCTCTGCGCCGATGTGTCACTTGCCAAAACCGCTATGGGTTTTCAATCGCGATACAGCCTCAAAGAGAGCGTAGAGAGCCTCTTCTAGGCTCTTTTTCTCGATAATCCGGCCCCGATAGACTTTCGCCCATGACCGCATCGCTGCCTCGTCCTGCCGCCCCGGCACAGGATGCTCGTCGCAGCGTTCTATCCATCAGACCGTTTCGCAAGTTATGGAACTCGATGGTTTTCTCATCCATCGGTGATTGGCTCGGTCTTCTTGCAACAACAGCGTTAGCCCAACAGCTCTCGGGCGGAGATTACGCAACTGCAAACTTTGCAATTGCAGGTGTTTTTATCGCACGCCTCTTGCCGGCAGTTTTTCTCGGCCCGCTTGCCGGCGTTCTGGCAGATCGCTTCGATCGCCGCCGGTTGATGGTCACAGTAGATATTCTGCGCGCCGCACTCTATATCTCGATTCCGATTGTTAACACTTATTTCTGGCTATACGCGGCGATGATCTTGGTTGAATGTCTGACGCTTTTTTGGTCGCCTGCAAAAGATGCAACCGTTCCAAATCTGGTTCCGCGCGAAAAAATAGCTAACGCCAATCAAGTAATGCTCTTGGCCGGATACGGAACTGCACCAATTGCAGCGGTGATCTTTACCGCGCTCTCACTCTTTGCATCTGCAATTACAACTATTGCCCCATCATTTGAAGGCAACTCTGTAGATATTGCGCTCTATCTCAATGCCATCAGTTTCCTTTTCGCCGCCATAACTATTTGGGGACTCAAAGAGATCCCAAGTAATAAAAGCAATGATAAAGAGACCGATGAATCGATTATGGCTGCCCTGATCCACGGGTGGCGATCTGTCAGCGAATCAAAGATAATCCGCGGACTTATCTTCGGAATGGTCGGTGCATTCTCTGCAGCAGGGGCCGTCATTGGTCTTGCGCGTACATTTGTGGGCGATCTCGGTGGAGGCGACGCCGCATACGGTGTGCTCTTCGGCGCAGTCTTTGCCGGTTTAGCACTGGGAATCGCAGCCGGCCCTAAAGTCTTCGCACAATTTTCCCGCCGCCGCCTCTTCGGCGCATCGCTAACAACTTCAGGCCTCCTTCTTATCTTGCTCTCACTTGTTACAAACTTCACCGTCTCAATTTTTATCACCATCATCCTCGGCGCATTTGCCGGAATCACATGGGTTACCGGCTTCACCATGCTGGGCATGGAGGTTAAGGATGAG
>JBIIRQ010000130.1:0-3328 GCA_044341445.1 Candidatus Planktophila sp. | reverse complement strand
GAAAGTGATGCTGTCATTCATCACACTCTTCAGGTTGGAATCAACTACATCGATACCGCACCCCTTTACGGCTACGGTGTGGGTGAAGTACGCGTTGGACGCGGTATCAAGGGGCATGCACCCCAACCAACGTTATCTACAAAGGTAGGGCGCTTATTTAGACCCGGTACAAATCAAGAGCAGGATAAATATCCTGACTCCGATCCCACCATTGAAATTTATATTGATAACTCCCCGAAGGGAATCAGAAAATCTCTGGAAGAGAGCTTGCGCAGATTAGGGCGAGACTCAATTGAAATTGTCTATATCCATGATGCAGAAGATTGGGTCTCTGAGGCTATAAATGTCGTCTATCCCGAACTTCATAAGATGCGCGAAGAAGGGCTTCTCAAAGCTATCGGTATCGGTATGAATTGGTGTCCGCCTGCAATTTCAATTATGCAAGATACTGACCTCAATATCGCCCTCATTGCTGGACGTTTTACTCTGCTCGATCAGAGCGCACAAGATGTGCTCTATCCGCTAGCCCTCAAGAAGCACGTTTCAATTATTGCCGCTGGTGTCTTTAACTCAGGCGTCTTAGCTAACCCAGTTGCCGGCGCACACTATGACTACGAACCGGCATCGCCAGAGATTCTGGATCGAGCACGCGCAATTGGTAGGTTTCTACAAGATTTTGGAACTTCACTTACTGATGCAGCGATGCAATTTCCATTACGTCATCCAGCGGTGGCATCAGTACTCACTGGCGCTGCCTCCCTCACTGAACTCAAGGCCAATATTGCATCCTTTAATACCGAGCTCCCCGCAAATCTCTGGAGCGAAATGGAACGCGCTGGCCTCATTGCGCCAATCAATCTTCGCTAAATCAGTCCCGAGTAACTTCCTGCAAATCCGCAAAGACTTTATCAATCTCTTTCTTTACCTCATCGCTCAAGATTGTATTAACAGGACCGCGCTGGCGAGTAGAGGTAAATATCCCCTGCTTCACAAGTAAGTACTTTTCAACAGCCACATATCCATCTATAGTTTTTTGATACCCTACTAATTCCGCAATTACGCCATGGATCTTTCTAGCTTTTTCTAGATCATTTGCCTCAAGACAATCCCAGAGTTTTACTAGAGCCCAAGGAATCTCACCTCCTGGCATAGTGCCAGCCAAACCTACGGGGTGCGTCTCCATTGATTCTAGACCGCTCTGTCCTTCGTAAATCTTTGCTCTACCCCCTGCAATTTTCTGAAGCGCAATCGCTCTATCCTTTACCGGTTTTGCCTCTGGTTTGAATTGAACTCGATCTGTTCCATATTGATCAATCAAATCTCTATATAACTCAAGATCAAGTGGTTGACCCATATAGTTACTAGCATCCTGAACAATTAGAGGTATTTTTGTTGCAGCCAATATAGAAGAGTAATACTTAAAGATTTCCTCTGAAGTTGCAGGAAAGTTAGATGGTGGAGTAGCCATTAAAGCTGTTGCTCCATCTGCCTCTGCTAATTTCGCTAGCCCTACCGCTATCGCAGTACTCTCGCCGCCGACACTGACAATCAAAGGCAGACGTTTATCAACTATCTTTAATACCGATTGCCATTGAATACGACGTTCCTCTGCGCTAAATCGCATAACCTCGGAAACCATGGCTAGAACTAAGCCTTTAACACCGCATTGGATGAGCCAGTTGATCTCGCGTTCAAAAATGGCATGATCAATATTGTCGTACTCATCTAGTGGGGTTTGAATTACAGAATATACGCCGCGCTCCATAATTCTCACCTTTCTAAACTTTTAAATTAACGTCGATAAACAGTAATCTCTGGTACGTATTCCATATTTAGATCCAGTGGGAATATTGGCCGACGACAAATTGTATGACCTAATGTTGGTAGGTTTGCACTAGTACTTCCAGGAGCATCGACATTGATATAAGTCGTTGCCCAACTCTTGTACATATGATCTTGGCAATGCGGAGATTTAACAATTACTAAGTCGAATTTTTCTGGGAATAAGCCATGTGCGAAAAAGAGCGAACGATTGTGCAAATTAACTGGCTTGCTCATCAAGACTAAAGTTATATTATTTACTTTTAGCACAGCGCAATTACCTGCCCGCCAAGGTTCCCCCTCAACTTCATTATTAAATTCACCATCACTCAACATTTGGACTTTTCCAGTCACTTCAATTGGGGTGTACCGCGGATCTAGGGCACCGCCCACATGTGTAGTAACGGTGTTCCCAACTCCGACTTTAAAGGCAGCGGCAACCGCTGCAGGGTCAGTGAGTGGTGCAAGAACGGTTCCGGAATAACCTTGTTTAATCAATTCCGCAAGCACGACATTGCTATCTCCGCAAGCACCAGAGCTTGTGGCATCAGCGGCGTCGACCAAAATCGTAGTTCCATTTTTTGCAGCAATAGCTTGAGCTACTGCATCAGGAACCGAGGTGAGAAATGCTTGTAATTTTGCACGATCGCGCCAAAATTCAGCGGCAATTTTTGTTGCAGTATCTACTGCCAATTTCTCATCATCATTGGTAGAGATAATTACATTAGAGGAAAGTTCTGGAAGATCAGTAAATGGGTTCCCGATAAAGATTCCACAGGATAAGCCCTTGGCAGAGTTCTCAAGGGCAACTGCTTCGGCAACTCGTTGCCCAAAAATTCCAGTTTTAGTTTTTAGCTCATCCCCGCGCACCAATGCTGGTATACGAGCACGAACTGTCACTGGCTTGGCTTCTCCATCCAAAATCTTTAACAAAAGTTTGGCAGAGCGTTCACCCGTCTCGTAGAGATCAGTATGTGGGTAGGTATGGTAAAGAGTAATTGAATCACAATTTTTTAATACTAAATCAGTAATAACGCCATGTAGATCAAATGAGGCAATAATTGGAACTTGCTCACCGACGATTTTACGAGTTTCTTCAAGTAAATAGCCTTCAGGATCTAATTGATTCTCGGCACCCATTGCCCCATGTAAGCAAAAGTAGAGTCCATCTAACTTTGCAATCTTTTGAGCGGCTCGAATCGAATCTAGAATACTCTCTGAAATAAATTTCCACGCTGACGCCGATGTAAGACCACCGGAGGTAATCATGCGCGCACCAAATCCAGCTACTAACTCAATATCCTCGCGCGAATCAAAGTGATGTAACGCCCCCGCGATCTCAGTGCGATGTGGGCGGTGTTCGGCAAACAATTCAGCTGGAGTGGCCAAGCGAAAGCTTTCCAACTGACTTGGAACTGGATTAAAAGAGGCGATTTCTTGGGCGCATTCGGCGATCAGAATTCTTTTCATTTAAGGATTTTAGGTGCCGCGATCAGGATCGGCAAGT
>JBIIRQ010000129.1:0-3329 GCA_044341445.1 Candidatus Planktophila sp. | reverse complement strand
TGGAAGAACATGAGTACGCAGTCCGATCTGTCGCCGATGCCCTTGAGCCTTTCTGCACCTCGACAAATGTTCCTGAATCACCATTTGTATTACACCTTGCCAACGTCATGCATCTGGCAACCGATGTAACCGGTGCACTGATCGAATCAAAAGCTGATGTGGATGCATTTTCACTTCTTTCACGGCTGCACCCATCTGCTGCCGTATGTGGAACACCTACACATATGGCGATGCAGATTATTAGCACTTTTGAAGGTATGAATCGTGGGCGATATGCCGGCCCTGTAGGCTGGATTGATGCTCAAGGTGATGGCGAGCTAGGGCTCGCTCTTCGCTGCGGAGAAGTGAGTGGATCTTCCATTCGAATCTTCGCTGGTTGTGGAATTGTTTCAGGCTCAAACCCTGAAAAGGAGCTCAATGAAAGTAATGCAAAATTTGCGCCGATGCGTAGCGCTTTACAGTGACTCCATTTTTGAATAGATAGTTTTCAAAAATGCAGCGTTTTCTTCTCGTGTAGGTACTTTCACCAACACAATTTCAAAGCCTGTCACTGGCTTCGCGAAGTTATCAGACAGTTCTTTCACTGAAGATATGGTCGTCGTTTTAACACCAAAACTAGTTGCGATCGCTGCGATATCTCGATCATGCGGAGTTCCAAAAATTGTTTCAAATCCCTTAACCCCTGCCTGAGGAAGAGTCGAGAAGATTCCACCACCGTTATTGTCTACGACAAATAAACGTAGCTTTGCTTCAGAACTATGTGAAAGTGCGCTTACATCATGAAGAAATGCCAGATCACCAATCACGGCATATGTTTGGTTCGAGCCAGATGCAATTCCAAGTGCGGTCGAGATATTGCCATCGATCCCTGCTAACCCTCGGTTTGCATACACGCTGATTCCGCCACGCGGAATTGCAAAGCCTTCGATATCTCTTATCGGACGAGAGGATGCAATAAAGAGAGCGGCACCAGATGGGATCTGCTTTGCGAATTCTCTGGCAAATAGTTCTTCCGACCATAGATCAAGATCAGCAATTACCTTTGCGCTGCGCTCTGCCAGCTTGTTCCAGGTAGCAATCCAATCGCCATCAGCTGCTGGTACTTGCAGTGTGGGAAGAGCGAGAAATTTCTGGTCTGCTACGCGATCAGAATCGACAGTTGCCATTCGTGGATCAATAACAATGGTTTTTCGGGCGGTATAGATAAGAGTATTGATGCTCCGAGAAAGAGTTGTCCGTCCGATTACGATGACAGTATCTGGTTTTACTTCACTTCTAATCTTGGTTGAGGTGAGAAAGATGCTTGCATGAGAAATTGCGCTCTCAAATGAGAGCGGGTCCTCTGCGATTACCGGCCAACCCAAAGTCTGTGCGAACTGCTTCACGCTTTCCTGGCTTAAGCCTGCGCGATCGTGGCCGATTACCAACAATCCTCGAGTTGATTTTGTAAGAAGAGTTCCAGGGCTTTTTCGATCAAATACCGTTGGTGGCTTAATTGTTAAATCATCTAGCCATGTTTCATCTGCATCCCCGATGAGTGGTTCATCGAATTGAATGTTGAGATGGACCGGTCCTGATTGGAGTGAGTTCAATGGAAGCTCCATCGGATATGCCGACCCTGAAATATCTGCAAAGTATCGAACCGCTTTACCAAAAATTCTTGCTTGTTCAGTTGTTTGGTTTGCCCCAGTCTTTCGTAGAGATGCTGGTCGATCTGCGGTCAGAACCAACAACGGCAAATTGGTATGTGATGCTTCCAGAACTGCTGGGTGATAATTAGCAACTGCTGTTCCGCTAGTGCAGATAATCGGCACTGCTCGCCCTGTCGACTTTATGAGCCCAAGTGCGAAAAATGCAGCGCCACGTTCATCAATTTTTACATGCAGATTGATTAATCCACGCTGCTGGGCTTCATAGAATGCAATTGAAAGAGGTGCATTTCGAGAACCCGGGGAGAGTACTGCGTCAGTAATTCCGGATTCAATAATCTGTCTGACAATTACGCGAGCTAGGGTTGTTGCTTCACTCATGTAAGTAACTTCCCGACTCTCATGATGCGATTCTTCCACCATTCAAGGCGATCTGGTGACACGTCTAATCCATCTACATTGGGAGAGATCTGACCTAATGCGATCTTTCCATCAACTATCTGGTGTGCTGCAACATCACGCGCTAGAAGTGAGCCTGTAGCTAAACCACAGTCAAAGGTGAGATCGCTAATGGATGCCGCAAGTTCAAGTCCGTATTCAATTCCGATCGCACTTTCTAGTGCACTGGAAACTACCACTGGCAAGCCGTAATAGCTTGCAATTTCAAGTGAACGCTGAATTCCTCCCAGTGGTTGCACTTTAAGCATCACAATATCTGCAGCATCGGTGAGGTCTACTTTAAATGGATCGGGTGCTTTACGGATTACTTCATCAGCTGTGATGCGAAGTGGAATCTTTATCTTGCTTTTGAGTTCACGTAACTCTTCAATTGTTGCACATGGTTGCTCGACATATTCAAGGGAGCCGATCTCTTCATAATATGCATAAAGATTAGTCAGGGCTTCATCTACAGACCAGAGTCCATTAACATCAACGCGAATTGCAGCCTTTGGTGCGAGTGTTCGCACTCTTGCAATTCTGGCGATGTCTTCGGAAAGATTACTTCCCACCTTAACCTTGAAAGTCTTGACACCTTCATAGCGTGTGACTAAATCTTCTAAAACTTTCTGATCGTTGATTTCAGGGATGGTGCCATTGACTGCAATGGCATCTCTAAAGCGTGCAGGGCGAGCAACTGTTGCTGCCTCGATTGCGCTAGCAAGCCAAGGTGCACACTCGTTATCGTCGTATTCCAGAAATGGTGAGAACTCCCCCCATCCATGTGGGCCGTGCATCAGTGCAACTTCGCGATAGGTCACGCCACGAAAATTGGTGCGCGTGGGAAGAGTAACTACGCGAAGTGTTGCAAGGAGGTCATCAAGCATAAGAATTATGGACGTTTAGGGAATTTTCCAAAATCTGGGGCACGACGTTCCTGATAAGCATCGCGACCTTCTTGTCCTTCTTCGCTTAGGTAGAAGAGCAATGTGGCATCGCCTGCTAATTGTTGAATCCCAGCTAATCCATCATCTGCTGCATTCATAGAAGATTTAAGTAGACGTAGCGCAAGGGGTGAGTTGCGCAGCATCTCGCGACACCATGAAACTGTTTCAGCCTCAAGTTGAGCAAGTGGTACGACTGTATTCACAAGTCCCATTGCGAGCGCTTCTTGCGCATCGTATTGACGCGTCATAAACCAAATCTCACGCGCCTTCTTCTGGCCAACACTTGCGGCAAGAA
>JBIIRQ010000128.1:0-3334 GCA_044341445.1 Candidatus Planktophila sp. | reverse complement strand
GTCTAGCGTTAATATGGTCTAGATTCAAAAGTATGAAGAGTGCTGCGGACTCGTTGGCATTCATCAATGATAGATAGGATCTGAGCATGCGCCGCGCCAAGATTGTTTGCACATTGGGTCCAGCTGTTGATTCACCTGAAAAGATTCGCGACTTGATTGCAGCGGGCATGAATATGGCACGCCTTAATCTCTCCCATGGAGGGTATGTAGAGCATCAGAAACGACTGGACCAAGTTCGTGCCGCCGCCGACAACGCTGGCGTACCTATTGCAATTCTTGTTGACTTACAAGGTCCGAAGATTCGCTTGGGTCGATTTAAAGAAGGACCTCACGATCTAGAACGTGGTGATGTCTTTACTATTACAACAGATGAGATTGAAGGTAGTAAAGATCGAGTGGGAACTACCTACAAAGGCCTTACTGGAGATTGCAAACCAGGAGATCGTATTTTGATAGACGACGGCAAGGTAACGGTTGAGGTAACTAGCATTGATGGTAACGATGTCATCACTCGCGTAATCGAGCCCGGTACGGTGAGCAATAATAAGGGGATCAATCTTCCAGGGGTTGCAGTATCTGTTCCAGCACTATCTGAGAAAGATATTGATGATCTTCGCTGGGGACTTAAGGCAGGAGCGGATTTCATAGCCCTCTCTTTTGTTCGTAGCGCTGAAGACATCAAAGATGTGCATCGCATTATGGATGAAGAGGGCATAAGAGTTCCGGTGATTGCCAAGATTGAAAAACCGCAAGCAGTAGAAAATCTTGTCGGTATCGTTGATGCCTTCGATGGAATTATGGTGGCTCGAGGCGACCTTGGGGTTGAACTGCCGATTGAAGATGTGCCTTTGGTCCAAAAGCGTTGTGTCGAACTTGCGCGCGATGCCGCAAAACCTGTCATTGTCGCCACGCAAATGCTTGATTCGATGATTACAAACTCTACGCCGACTCGAGCTGAGGCGACAGACTGCGCTAATGCTGTACTCGATGGCGCAGATGCGCTCATGCTTTCAGGTGAAACCAGCATCGGAGATTTTGCGATTGAAGCGGTGCAGACGATGGCTCGGATTATTCAGCGGACAGAAGAAGGTGGGCTCGAGCGAATTCGCCCATTAAGACACGAACCTCGTACCAAAGGTGGAGCGATTACAAAGGCAGCTGTTGAAGTAGGAACGATTGTCGGTGCGCAATTTCTTGTTGCATTTACGCAAAGTGGTGACTCTGCTCGTCGTATGTCTCGCCTTCGCTCACCTATTCCTATTCTTGCTCTCACTCCAGATCGTGGAACCTACAATCGCCTGGCGCTGACGTGGGGTGTAGAACCGATGATTACTCCAGTTGTCTCTCATACTGATGAGATGGTGAAGCAGGTCGACGGTCTCCTACTGGAGAGCAAACGAACCACAATCGGAGATAGCGTCATCATTGTTGCAGGATCGCCTCCGGGAATTCCTGGCTCCACAAATGCTATGCGTGTGCACCGTATGGGTGATGCTGTTGCAGGCGCAGCACCTGCTTACCGATAAATCAAGGATTCGGTTCACACTCGAAAACGGGTTAGGATTACCTTCTTACGCCTCGGTACTCCAACGGTAGAGAGGGCAGTCTCAAACACTGCATAGTGTCGGTTCGAATCCGACTCGGGGCACATGAATCACGGTGATAAACAATCCACAGAAAATTCTCGCGTGCGTATTGTCGTTGCCGAGGATGAAGCGTTGATCCGAATGGATCTAGTTGAGATGTTAAATGAAGCGGGTTACGAAGTCCTTGCCGAGGCAACCGACGGTGCGCAGGCGATAGAACTTGTTAAGGAAAATCAACCAGATCTTGCGATCCTAGATGTGAAGATGCCAATTCTCGACGGGATAAGCGCTGCAGAAGAGATCATCTCTTACTGTCCAGTTCTTATGCTTACCGCCTTTAGCCAACGAGAACTTGTTGATCGTGCACGTGATGCTGGAGTAATGGCCTATGTGCTCAAGCCTTTTACGATCAATGATCTTATTCCTGCTATAGAGATTGCAATCAGTCGCCATCTACAGATGAGATCACTTGCAGAAGAAGTTGCAGATCTCCATGAAAGACTTGAAACGCGAAAGATTATCGATCGAGCCAAGGGGATTTTGATGGCTGCTCTCAATCTCACCGAGCCCGAGGCCTTCTCGTGGATTCAAAAGGCGGCCATGGATCGGCGTCTGACCATGAAGGATGTGGCCCTGGCTGTAGCCGATCCGGACCAGGCAAAGAAGCTGCCTTTCTAGAGAAATCGATCTTGTCGCTCGAAGGACGGGATAAAAAGAGGGCCTATACGCTCGGAACCGTTTACCTTTCCCGGGGATGCAGTTATGCTTTCCCGATCTATCTACATGCCGTATCCCGAATCTGCGGATAGGGGTGTTCAAGATGGTACTTACCGAAAGGAAGAAAATGCAGAAATTTAATAGAGCGACCATCGTGGTCGCTGCGGCAATTGCAAGCTTAGTTCTTGCTGGCTGCTCAAGCGATAGCGGTTCAAGTGCACTCAAGATCGGTTCACTTCTACCAGAAACAGGAAGCCTTGCTTTCCTTGGACCACCTGAGTTCGCAGGCGTTGATTTAGCTGTTGCTGAAATCAATGCTGCAGGTGGAGTACTAGGTGCAGATATTGAGCACATTCGTGGCGATTCTGGAGATACAAGCTCTGATATCGCACAGCAGACAGCTGACTCTCACATCTCAGCTGGTGTGAGCGCAATCGTCGGTGCTGCTTCTTCAGGAGTTTCCTTTACAGTAATCGATAAGATTTCAAGTGCTGGAATTGTTCACTTCTCTCCTGCAAACACATCACCAGACTTCACAAACTATGCTGATGATGGCTACTACTTCCGTACCGCTCCATCAGATACATTCCAGGGAGCAGTTCTTGGACAGTTGATGGCAAAAGAGGGTGCAAAGAACATTGTAGTTCTTAACCTTGATGACGCTTACGGAAACGGTCTTGCTAAGTACGCAATGGCTGCTTTCTCAGGCACATCAACCAACATTGTCTATAACCCAACAGCTGCTGAATTCTCAGCAGACGTTGCAAAGGCTAAGGCTGCAAAGCCAGACGCAATTGCAATCATCGGATTCGATGAGACTGTAAAGATCTTCACAGAGTTGATCAAGCAGGGAATCGGTCCAGATAAGGTAAAGACATACCTTGTTGATGGAAACCTTTCAAGTGGTGCTTACGCGGATCTTCCTGCAGGAATCATGACGGGCGTTAAGGCGACTCTTCCTGGTGTATTTGCAGATGGAAGCCTCCAAGAGCGTCTTCTTGGAGTAGATCCAGCACTTACCGACTTCTCAT
>JBIIRQ010000173.1:0-3348 GCA_044341445.1 Candidatus Planktophila sp. | reverse complement strand
CAAAACCCCCGAGGAGGCGATAATAAGAATGGAGAGTGCTAGCAATGACTTTCGCTGCACCGATGTAAAGGCGAGGTCTTCCCACCAATTGCGGGCGTTATCTAGGGTATTTCGAATCTGATTCATCTGCGCATCTTTTACGGCAGACGAATAAGGGCTCTACATAGTCAGAGATGCTGGGGATAAATCGTGGCTAAGAAACGACAATCCGATCCAGTTCAGTGGAACCTTTGATCAACACGAGAGTGTACCCACGAAGATTAAGGCTAGCTCTGAATATTCGCTCGCCGTTGGTGTTTGTCGTGATTCTGTAGGTGTACTTCTTTTTGGATCCCCTTTTGCTTGCCACGACGCGCATTGCAGTTTTGTCATATCCCGTACTCACTTGAATTCTCGTGGTTCCATTTGACTGGATTACCGCATCAACTGAATCAACAATCTCTTCCTCGGGGAAAATCTCATCCAGCGTACTCAAGTCATCATCAGCAGGCGGAATCGCCACGGGCATTACTGCCATCCTCGCTTCAAGAGCAACAACAGCTGTTGAACTTTCAGAATTTCTGGTCGATGGCGCACTCGTCGCTGTCGCAGTGTCGCCAGGAACTGGAAGTGATGGGGTTGAAACAGGTGCTGCACGAAGAGTTTCACCAGAGCCCGTATCCCATACTCGGCCAGTCGAATCAGTCGCAATACCATCTGAGATTGTCATCGCAACTTGAGCGCCATTCTTAATTGTAAAAACACCGCTTCTGTACGTAACATTTGATCCATGCCACCCTGCCACATTTCCTGTCGGTGACGGTTTAGTTTGGAAGATAATCGCACTGCCGATTGGACAACCCATATATTCAGATGTCATCGTCCGATCGTTATTACCAAAGTATGCATTTCCCACAATGACTCCGCAGACATATCCATCAGGATGAATCACTGCATAACCACCTAAACCACGAGGTTCCGTCGTTGGAGTTGGAGAAGGCGTTGGAGTTGGAGAAGGTGTGGGCGTTGGAGTTGGAGTTGGAGTGCTTGTTTCAATCATCACAGATGAGGTTGATGTCTCCGAAGTGACAGTTGGCGTATCTACACGAGGAGATTCAACTCGTACTGGCCAAATGATTGTGCTTGATCCTGGCTGGAGAATGCCGCCACCGTTAACCTCATACACGCCATTGGTGAAGTATCTACCCCAATATGCACCATCAAATGGTGTTTGAATGTAAGTGGCACCTTCTGGATATCCCGTTGGCCATAAACGATCGTTGAGTTTGCGATCTGCAGGCCATTGGCGCCATTCACCATTGCGACCACAGACAGCTTCACTACAGACTGCGCCATTTACGACCACTCCGGAACTATCGTCAACTAAATTCCACACACTTCCACCAATTCCCTCTGGCATCAAACATTGTGGAAGACCCATTGTGCGATCGCTTCCACCAACACATGGTTGTGTATATGGAATGCGTGACTTAGTGCTTACAGTTGGTGTTGGTGTTGGTGTTGGTGAAGTTTCGGGTGTCGGCGTCGAAGTTGGAGGAGTTGAAGTTTCGGGTGTCGGCGTCGAAGTTGGAGGAGTTGAAGTTTCGGGTGTCGGCGTCGAAGTTGTAATCCATCGAGATAGCGTTTCAAGTTTTACTGCCGTTGCACTCTCTCCACCGCCACAAAAATTTCCACCACATGTCTGACTTAAAACCTGAAGTGTGCCAGGTCCAATTACGCGATTCTTTTCTACTCCATCTTTATCAAGAATCTGCCAAACCGCACAGTCACTCCAACCAAGAGTGAGGCAAATTCGTTCATAGTCTCCATCTTGCCAATATTGGCCACCCGCTTGGACTGGCGATGCAACCGTCATTGAGGCTATGAGCGAGAAAAGTAATGCGGAGAGTATTTTCTTCATACCTCTAACTTACTCTCCGTAACCCACAACGCTCGACACGTGACCGGTCGGGAGCGCTTAGAGAACGATATTGACCAGTTTAGGCGCGCGTGCGATCACCTTTTTAGGGTGAGCACCAGCTAATTCCGCTGAAATCGTTGGGTGGGCAAGGGCTGCCGCCTCAAGTTCGCTATCTGTAATAGATGGTGAAACCAAAATTCGCTCTTTGATCTTGCCGTTAATTTGAATAACCGCCTCAATTTCATCTGCAACAAGGAGAGCGGGATCAACTGTTGGCCAACCAGCGAGTGCAATAGCTGGCTTATGTCCAAGTCGCTCCCACATCTCCTCTGATGTAAACGGCGCAACTAGTGAGAGCATGATGGCAATTCCTTCAGTTGCCTCGCGTACTGCTGGATCGGCAGCGCCGCATCCGGAATCAATTGCCTTGCGCGTTGCATTAACAAGTTCCATCACACGGGCGATGGCAACGTTAAATCTAAATGATTCGACTGCAAACGATGCATCGTGCAGGGCTTTATGTGTTGCCTTACGTAGGGAGATATCTCCCTGGGCGAAATCAACGCCGGGTGCGCTTGTGACATCTCCGGAAAGTCGCCATGCACGAGTGAGGAACTTTACTGATCCCGATGGTGAAACATCAGACCAATCAACATCATCTTCAGGAGGTCCGGCAAATACCATCGAAAGACGAATTGCATCTACGCCATGGTTTTCTAGCTCGTCAGAGAGACGCACCAAGTTGCCGCGAGATTTTGACATCGCAGAGCCATCCATCACAACCATGCCTTGGTTGAGAAGACGAGTAAATGGTTCATTAAAGCCAAGCATTCCGATGTCGTGCAAAACTTTAGTGAAAAAGCGTGAATAGAGAAGGTGCAGAATTGCATGAGTTACTCCGCCAACGTATTGATCTACCGGCAACCAGGTATCAATATCTTTACGGCTAAATGGTTCGGTGTGGTTTGTAGATGATGGATAGCGCAAGAAATACCAGGATGAATCGACGAAGGTATCCATGGTGTCTGTATCGCGGAGAGCTGGGCCATTACATGTTGGGCACTTGGTATTGACCCAGTCAGTAGCTGCAGCCAAAGGTGATTGACCCTTAGGCTTGAGATCAAGGCCCTTTGCATCAGGAAGTGTTAGTGGCAATTGATCGGCTGGGACGGCAACTTCACCGCACTTATCGCAATGAATAATCGGAATTGGTGTGCCCCAGTAACGCTGGCGCGAAACTAACCAGTCGCGAAGACGGTAGTTACGTGCTGAACTTCCAAGACCTTTTGCCTCAAGCTCTGCCGTAATTGCAGCGATTGCATCGACCTTCTTCAATCCATTGAGTGAAGCTGAATTAATAAGGAGACCATCGCCAGTTGTTGCAACACCCGTGGCGTTTGGATCTTCTTCACCAGTTTCAAGAACTACACGAACAGGTAATTTCATAG
>JBIIRQ010000127.1:0-3358 GCA_044341445.1 Candidatus Planktophila sp. | reverse complement strand
TGCCGCATTTGTAATTGGCTCCATAATGGTCATAAATCCATGTGGCCAGCGCCATCCGTAATATCCGCCCCACCACTTACCATCATTAAACTCACCGATTTCACCAGATAATCCAATGTTATCGGGCACAATTCCACCGTTTTTATCTCGGCGATCCATCCATGCTTTGATGTATTCAAGAGCGGTTCGTTTGCTCGTCTCATCGTGAGAATACATATAGGAGTGAGCAAGAAGTGATGTCACGTTAAGGTTGAGTGGAACATCGCCACGATTCATGCGCTCATTCATTTTCTTGATGAGGTCGTCATAGATCTCTGGATCAGACCAATGACAGAGCATGGTGGAGAAATCATTCTTTACTACATCTTCATATGGGGCTAAATAATCATCAAGAACCGTGCGATGAGTCTCCCAATCCTCGTGCGTCACAACGTGACGCGGACCTTTACTTCCAGTCAGCGGTGAGAGCATCTGCTTCTTCTCAGGGTCATAGTTCTTCGCCTCTTTATCTTCACCGGTATAAAACCCAGCAAAGCGAGCAGCGCGTTGGCGATCAATAAGTGAATCAGGTTTAGTCAGACCAAAGAAGTAATGGAAAAGGTATCCCTCACCATGGTGCATCCAGTCGTAATACCCATCAAACTCACGATAGATCTGACCATACTCACTCCATTGCAGAGTGATGGAATCCCACATCTTGCGCGCTAATTGATAAACCTCTTCACTTCCACCGATGCTATAAAAGAGTGCGAGATTCATAAATGCTTCATATGGATCATCGGATCCATCCATGCTTGGCCATTCATCACGCCAAATCAGTGAGCCATCACTTCTTGTGTAACGGGCTACAAATTCAGGGGCTGCTGCATTGAGCTTGTCGATGATTTCTCGCTCAAGTCGCGCCCACTCTGCTGGAGCTGCTGGTGTTGTGATTGCAATGCGTGGATGTTTTTCAGAAGACATTTCGAAATCGTATAGGATCAACTGCTTACAATCAATGGTGAAATCTCGCCGCCAACTTCTTTCCAGCCTCAATCAGCCACTTCTCTGATTCACCCTTGGCAGATTCCACCGATGGGGCAAGATCGACCAAAGAGATTATTGAAGGGTCATCCCCATTTTTATTTACACCACAGGCAATCATCAAGGGAACGTTATTTCGTTGCGCAACCTCTGCGATATACCCAACAACTTTTCCACTAAAACTTTGGCTATCAAATGAACCTTCACCCGTTATGACGCAATCAGCCTGCTGTATCTTCTCTTCAAGGTCAATTACTGCAGCAATTGTATGAACTCCGCTGACAATACTTGCGCCAAGAAGAGTTGATAATCCGAATGAGACTCCCCCGGCGGCTCCGTATCCTGGTTTGTCGCCAACACCGACAAGACTAAGAAGATGAGCCAAACCGATATCAAGAAGATTTACCTGTATGGCATCAGCGCCCTTCTGTGGTGCAAATACATGTGCTGCGCCAGTAGCGCCAATCAGTGGAGATTGCACATCTACCAAAACTTTAATTCCACGTTCTACCGATGCAATCTGATCTGGTGGCGTTATGGTCTTAATTGCGTGTAGATGAGCACCTCCGAGACCAACAGCTGAGCCATCTGCAGCTAGAAAGGTAAAACCAAGGGCTGCCAACGCACCGGTTCCTCCATCGGTGGATGCAGAGCCACCCACTGCAACAAGAATTTCTCTCACCCGATCATCATTAAGGGCTGCCTTAATTGCTTGACCCACACCAAATGAATGTGCCCCAAGCGGATCTAGTTTTTCTACCGTTGTAATTCCACAGAGCGCAGCCATCTCGATCACCGCAGTATCGCCGTTGACGAGCAACCAAGACGAACTATCTTCTATCCCTGTTGCACCTTGCACGTGAATTGGTACTCGCACCGCGGATGCGCTTACGCTCTCAATACAATCGAGAGTTCCTTCGCCTCCATCTGCAAAGGGTGCCGATTCAATCTCATCACCATTTCGAACTTCCAGCCAACCACGAGCTAAGGCATCACATACTTGGTGGCTTGTGGCGCTGCCTTTAAAGGAGTCAGGTGCGATAAGAATTCTTGCCACATATCTAGCCTACTCCTGCTCCTACTCCTACTTCTTGCCATTGAACTTTAGAAGCAAGAAAAAAGGTAACCCCCACGAGATTCTCGCGGGGGTTACCTGTTACTTATTTTTTATGAACAACCAGATGTATTGCCGCAACCTTCGCAGACAAAACATGCACCTGACATACGCATCTTGACTCCGCATGTCATACAGAGAGGAGCATCTGACTTGATTCCCATGGATTCAAGAAGATCTGAAGATGAGCCAATTGTTCGTGCTGCTGCAACTGGTGCTGCTTCGATCTTTACATCTGCGACTGGAGCTTTAGCGACTGCAGCTACAGGAGCCGCCACAGGCGCAACCGCTTTTGGGCTATCGCCCGCCACAGGTGCGTACTCGCCGCCATTGTTAAGCGCTGCTTCGCGCTCTGACGATGTGTAGAGACCGAGCGCTGCACGCTCTTCAAATGGCAGGTAATCAAGTGCTAGACGACGGAAGATGTAATCCATCATGGACTGTGCCATGCGAATATCTTTATCATCTGTCATACCTGCTGGCTCAAAGCGCAAGTTGGTGAACTTCTCAACGAATGTCTGTAGGGGAACTCCGTATTGAAGACCAATCGATACTGCGATTGAGAATGCATCCATCACACCGGCCAAAGTTGAACCTTGCTTGCCGAGCTTAAGGAATACCTCACCGAGTGCACCGTCAGCGTATGCACCTGCGGTCATATAACCTTCAGCGCCGCCGACAGAGAACGATGTTGTTGTTGCAGGACGTGACTTTGGAAGACGCTTGCGCACTGGTGCAGCAATAACTTCTGCTTCTACAGAGTCAGTTCCGACAGCGGCTTTCTTCTTCGCCTTGCCATCTGAAAGTGGCTGACCGACCTTGCAATTGTCGCGATAGACAGCAAGTGCCTTGATGCCCATGCGCCATGCCTCTAGGTGAACTTCTTCAACTTCTTCAACAGTTGCTTCCTCTGGGAGGTTAACTGTCTTTGAAATTGCACCTGATAAGAATGGCTGACATGCAGCCATCATGCGGACGTGGCCCATTGGAGCAATTGATCGTGCACCAAGAGCGCAGTCAAATACTTCATAGTGCTCTGGCTTGAGTCCTGGAGCATCGATAACGTGTCCGTTGGCTGCGATAAACTCAACAATTGCTTCAATTGTCTCTTCTGTGTAGCCAAGTTTACGAAGCGCTTGTGGAACTGTCTGGTTAACGATCTGCATTGAACCGCCACCGACAAGCTTCTTGAACTTAACGAGTGAGAAGTCTGGTTCGATA
>JBIIRQ010000010.1:0-12040 GCA_044341445.1 Candidatus Planktophila sp. | reverse complement strand
ATTCACATTTTGAGTTTTATGATTTTGAAGCCAAGTACCTGCATGGTGCAACGAGCATTACGCTTCCAGCACCTATTTCAGCCACAATCTCTGAAGAGATTCAAAGTAAGGCTATCGCCGCATTTATCTCACTCGGATGTAGCGGCCTTGCACGAGTTGATTTCTTCTTAACCCCAAATGGGGAAGTGATAATCAATGAGCTCAATACAATGCCCGGATTTACCGCTACTTCGGCCTACCCGAAGATGTGGGCAGCTAGCGGAGTTTCATATCAAGAAGTGATCTCACATCTACTAGCAAGCGCCTTACTTCGAAATAACGGTGCGCTCGGAAATTAGTGGTGTGTGACTGGACAGGTAAGTGTTCGTGTAATTCCCGGAACTGCTTGAACCTTAGATAAAATTGTGCGACCAAGATCTTCCATCGAAGGTGATTCAGCGCGCATGATCACATCGTAAGGTCCGGTAACTCCTTCAGATAAAGTCACTCCGGCAATTGCGCCAATAGCAGTGGCGACAGATGATGCCTTTCCCACTTCAGTTTGAATCAAGATGTATACCTGAACTGACATCGCTGGCTCCCCTCGTTGCGCATGTACTTGGTGCGATCACCAAGTGCGATAACCAAAAGGTACATCATGATCTAGTCTTGGCGCTATGGTTTTCTCGGAGCAAGAGCTACTAGCACTCGTAGCCTCAATCTTTGATTCACACGGGGATCCGAATGTACTTGTCGGTATTGGAGATGACGCCGCGGTTGTGAGGGGCTCTGCCCACCAAGTGATAACAACTGATGTTGCCGTTGAAGATGTGCACTTCAGCAAGCGGTGGTCAAATGCCTTTGATATTGGACGCAAGGCAACTGCTGCAAATATCGCAGACATTCTGGCGATGGGCGCAACTCCGCAGTACTTAGTTGTCGCTCTCACGCTCACTGGCGACGAGGGATTAGCCCGGGTGGAAGAACTTGCACGCGGAATAAAGAGCGAAGCAGATAAAACTGGGGCAATCGTCGTTGGTGGAGATATTGCTCGCGGTTCAGCTATCTCAATTGCTATAACCGCCATTGGAAGTGTTGAGCGTGCGATCACTCGCTCGGGTGCCCAGCCCGGAGAGAGTATTTACATCTCGTCACTGACTGGTTGGTCAGCTGCCGGGCTACATCTACTGACTCATGATGTAGAACCTTTACACGCAGTACACACGATGGCTTTAAATGAATTTCGTGCGCCTACCTTGGATTATGGATGCGACTTCACTCGTGCTGGAGCCCTCTGTGATACAAGTGACTCTTTACTGATCTCCCTTGAAGCAATTTCTCAATCATCATCAGTTGAATTGAACATTGATGTTGCCTTGATCGAGTCAGCCTATGAGTTCAAGGAATTATCGCTCCTTGCTCAATCTGTTGGAGTTGAGGTTTTTGATTGGATTCTTGGTGGTGGAGAAGACCATGTTTTCGTTGCAACAGGTATTGACCTTCCTGGAATCCGTATCGGAAGCATTAAGGCAGGAAGTGGTGTCACTGGTTTAGAAATGAAAATAGCGCCACAGATGTGGCGCCATTTTCAGTAAGTAAAAATTAGCGAGTAACTTTGCCAGCCTTGAGGCATGAGGTGCAGACGTTCTGGCGCTTTGTTGAACCGCCTACGAGTGTGCGCACGCGCTGGATATTTGGATTCCAACGACGACGTGTCTTTACCTGTGAGTGTGAAACGTTATTGCCAAAGCTTGGCCCTTTGCCACAGATATCGCATGTTGATGCCATCGCTGTACTCCTTTGAGATCTTTGTGATGAATTTTTATCATCATCCTCGGTCAGCACCCGTAGGGCGATGACAGGGCGAAAGGGTATCAAGAGAGGGGCTATGACTGCCAATCGCGGCGGGAAAAGGAGAGTCTTCCCATCCTCATCCGCGATCTACGCGAGAGAATAGGAGGGTGGCGACCTTAGATTCCAAGCTTTCGAGCGTACTTGGAGATAAAACTTCTAAGGCGCTCAACACCACCTTTGGTTACCAGGTAGTGGGGGATTTACTCCATCACTATCCGCGACGCTATTTAGTACGCGGTGAACTCAGTGATATTTCAGCGTTGCAAGAAGGTGATGAAGTAACAATTCTTGCTGAAGTCTTTAGCGCATCTACGAGAAGGTTTGCTGCCAGAAAAGGCAATATGCTCGAAGTAGTTGTCACAGATGGAACGTCTAAGCTCTCACTCACCTTCTTTAATCAGGCATGGCGCGAGAGAGATCTCAAAGTTGGACGGCAAGGATTATTCGCTGGAAAAGTAGGTCTCTTTAACGGCAAGCGACAACTTGCCCATCCAGATTATGAATTGATTGCAGATGGTAACGATGTTGATGCTGCGGTAGAAAGTTTTGCGGGTAAATACCTGCCTATGTATCCGGCATCTGGAAAATTACCATCATGGAAGATTGCCCAATGTATTGAGCTCTGTATCGGTGCACTCGATGAAGTTCTAGATCCGATCCCGCCACATATTCTTGAAAAACATGGTTATCCAAGCCTGCATCAAGCACTTGTTCAGATACATCAACCGGCTGATCTAGAAATTGCAGAGTTATCTCGATTACGGCTGACCTTTGATGAAGCTTTCTTATTACAGCTCTTGCTGATGAGCCGCAAAGCAAAGATGCGCTCACTCGATGCAATTGCTCGACCAAAGAGAGCAGGTGGAATCCTTGATGCATTTGATGCACAGTTGCCATTTGAGTTAACTGCTGGACAGAAAAGTGTCACCGCTGAAGTCGAGCACGATTTGAGCCAGCCACACCCTATGCATCGACTCTTACAAGGTGAAGTTGGATCTGGAAAAACGGTGATCGCACTTCGTGCCATGTTGGCAGTTGTCGATAGCGGGGGACAGGCGGCCTTACTGGCACCGACAGAAGTTTTAGCGGCCCAACATCTGCGCAGTATCACGAAGATGATGGGCACACTTGCTCAAGGAGGGATGATTGATTCACCAGAGCATGCAACGCGTGTAACGCTTCTGACTGGATCGCAAAGTGCGGCAGAGAGGAAAGAAGCACTTGCACTAGCAGCAAACGGTGAAGCAGGGATTGTTATTGGAACTCATGCACTCTTAAGTGCATCAGTAGAATTTTCAGATTTAGGTCTTATCGTGGTGGATGAGCAACACCGCTTTGGCGTCGAGCAAAGAGATGCGCTGAAAGGTAAGGCAAAAATCCCACCTCACTTACTTGTTATGACAGCAACGCCTATCCCGCGTACTGTGGCGATGACAGTATTTGGTGATCTTGATGTTTCCACACTTCGTGAACTCCCGTTGGGTCGAGCACCGATTACTACACATGTAGTGAACACGCTAGAAAAACCAGCATTCCTCGAAAGAGCATGGGAACGTATTTGTGAAGAAGTTGCACAGGGTCATCAGGCATACGTAGTTGCCTCACGGATAAGCACTGGTGAAAGTGAAGATGCGGATATTGATTTTCTCAACGGAACTAGTACGCCAGATATTGTCAGTGTTGAAGTTCTTGCTCCTGAATTGGCCAAGGGTGCACTCAAAGGAGTCCGCGTTGCGCCTTTGCATGGGCGACTCCCGAGTGAGTTAAAGGATGCCACCATGAGCGCATTTGCAGCACATGAAATTGATGTACTAGTTTCAACGACTGTGATCGAAGTTGGTGTCGATGTGCCAAATGCGAGCGTCATGGTAATTATGGATGCCGATCGCTTCGGAGTTTCACAGTTACACCAATTGCGTGGACGAATTGGGCGAGGTAGCGCTCCGGGACTTTGTCTGCTCATTACGCAGGCGATTGCGGAATCACCTGCTCGTATGCGACTCGAGGCGGTTGCCGCCAGTACCGATGGTTTTGAACTTTCTCGAATTGACCTTGAGCAGCGTCGCGAGGGAGATGTTTTGGGTGCGCGTCAATCGGGTGCACATTCACATCTGCGCTTGTTGCGCGTTTTGAGGGATGAAGATCTGATTGATCTAGCACGAGCGGATGCTATTGACCTCTTACAGATCGATCCGGCGCTCAAGAACTATCCGCAGCTGGCGATAGAGTTGGCTAAAGTGGAAGATGATGCAACATCAGAATTTATAGATAAAGGCTAGGTAGATGAGAATAATTGCAGGCCTAGCAAAGGGTAGAGGCATTACAGCCGTTGCAGATTCAACGAGGCCAACCTCAGATCGTGCGCGAGAAGCGCTCTTCTCTTCCCTCGTGTCAGAGTTTGGTGATTTCGATGGCTTGAATGTTCTTGATCTCTATGCTGGAACGGGCGCTATTGGCCTTGAAGCGCTCTCCCGTGGTGCCTCGACTGTGCATTGTGTTGAGAGTAACGAGAAAGCATCACAAGCAATACTTAAGAACTATGAAGGTATTAAGAGTTCGCAATTTCCTGGAAATTTCCATCTCTACTCAATGGCAGTGGATCGGTTTCTAGAAGGTGTTGCTCCACTGCAGTATCACTTTATCTATCTTGACCCACCATATGATTTTTCAGATGTAGAGGTGATTGAGAACCTGATTACGATCGTGACGGGGAAATTTCTTCATCGAGATGGATTGATAGCCATTGAGCGTAATAGCCGTGTGCGTGAAATGAGCTGGCCATTTGGCTTTGAAGAGCTGCGCCAAAAGAATTATGGCCAGACAACGATTTTCTATGGCGCTCCTACGCCTGAAATGGATCTCGACTGATCTTCTTGCTAGCGTTTGCCTCATGAAACGCGCTGTCTGCCCGGGATCCTTTGATCCAGTGACATTTGGCCACCTCGATATTATCGAACGAGCGAGTGCGCAATTTGATGATGTAGTCGTAGCCGTTTTAGTCAACCGCACAAAGTCGAGCATGTTTACAGTTGTAGAGCGCATGGAGATGATTCTCAAAACCACAGCGCACCTATCAAATGTCCGAGTGGATTCTTGGTCTGGTCTACTTGTCGACTACTGCAAGAGCAATGAGGTTCAAAGTATCGTCAAAGGCTTGCGCGCTGTGACAGACTTTGATTACGAGTTACAGATGGCACAGGTCAATCTACAAGGCTCAGGAGTGGAGACGATGTTTATGGCTACCGCTCCGACTCATTCTTTTCTCTCATCTTCATTGGTAAAAGAGCTTGCGTATTACGGTGGAGATGTTTCATCGATGGTTCCAGAGATAGTTAACACTGCTCTCAAGTCTCGTGTTCAAGAAGGTGGGAAGTAGCTATGGATTCTATTGAAAAACTGAATGCGGCAGTAACTCTTATTGAAGAAGCGCGCGGGGTGCCGTTATCGGCCTCATGTGTTGTGCACCGCGGCGAGATTCTTGAGATTCTAGATGGTGCTCGTTTAGCGCTACCCAGTGATCTTGACCAAGCAATTCAAATTATTTCAGCACGAGATGTCATCGTTGAAGAAGCTCGAGTGAGCGCCGAACAATTGATCGGCACCGCGCGCGAAGATGTTGCACGTATGGTCGAACAGACTGCAATCGTTCAGGCAGCGCGCGATGAGGCACAACGGATCCTTGACGATGCCAGAGAACTTGCAGAGCAAGAGCGAGCAGAGGTCGAGAGTTACATTGATGGTCGCCTTGCTACCCTTGAAGTAATTTTGAATAAAACGATGGAATCTGTTGCCCGAGGACGCGAGCGCCTGGAAGGTGCTGGAGATAAGGACATCCTGGGTCAGCTCGCAGAGGAAAAGTAGTTAGAGAGATGGTTCGACCGTCCCATATTTATCACCTCAATACTCATGAGGTTCCTCGTCGCGCGGGGGAGATGAAGGAGTATCAACTTGATTTAGTTGTTCCAGAAAGTGTGGGCGTCCCGCTAATCGCCGTTCCGCTCGGTGATGTCATTGAGGTAGATGCTCGGCTTGAGGCGGTAGCTGAAGGAATTTTGCTTAGCGCCGATATTTTTGCAATTGCAAAGGGTGAGTGCATTCGCTGCCTAGATCCTGTTGAAGTTGAAATTGATAGAAAAATTCAAGAGTTATATCTCTATGAAGAGGATGCACCGAAGAAGGGTGCACGCGTCAAGCGTGATCAACCTGTCGATGATGATGTAGAAGTTGAAGACATTCTCTATCTCGATGGCGTGATCATGGATCTAGAGCCACCCATTCGTGATGCCATCGTCCTGGAGTTGCCGGTGAATCCCTTATGCGATCCAGAGTGTTTGGGCCTCTGCCCTGATTGCGGTCAGAAGTGGGAGGTATTGCCGCAAGACCACGCCCATGAGGTTATCGATGCCCGCTGGACCGGTTTGGCTGGGCTGGATTTTAAGAATCTGGACTCTTAGGGGATACTTCTCCCATATCTCGAAGCTCTCACATAGAGCCTTCGGTTCACTAAAAAGGAAGGGCGGTCCACCTCGTGCCAGTACCAAAGCGAAAGATGTCTCGTTCAAAGACACGTTCACGTCGAAGCATGTGGAAGACAACTGCTGCATCTCTTGCACCTTGCTCACAGTGCCAACAGCCAAAGTTGCAACACATTGCTTGCCCGACGTGTGGAACATATAACCGTCGACAAGTTATAGATATCTGATCGAAGGTTTCTCCTGTTCCCTGAACTCAATAAAGCTCTGGGAGTTGAGATTGATCAGCAACTTCTTGAGTTAGCGCTGACACATCGTTCATTCGCCTATGAAAATGGTTCGACTCTCACAAATGAGCGCCTCGAATTCCTAGGGGATTCCATTCTCGGACTCGTTGTCACAGAAGAGCTCTACCTTCGTTACCCAGATTTAGATGAGAGTCGGCTATCTCCGCTGCGTTCTGGAATCGTCAACATGCGAGCGCTAGCAGATATTGCTCGCTCACTTGAACTTGGACAATATATCCGACTTGGTAAGGGTGAAGAAGTTACTAATGGTCGCGATAAAAACTCATTGCTGGCAGATGCGCTGGAAGCTCTCATCGGCGCGATCTATCTTGATACCGGCTTTGCAACCACAGCCACAGTGGTGCAGGGATTAATTAAGCAGACACTAGAAGAGGCGATGGCAAAGGGTGCCGGTCTTGATGGAAAGACGGCGCTACAAGAACTCGTCGCATCTCTTGGAAAAGGAACCCTCGAATACGCGGTGATTGAAAGTGGTCCCGACCACGATAAATCCTTCACCGCCACCGCCGTTATCGGGGGAGAAGGTATTGCGCAAGGCACAGGAAAGAGCAAGCGTGAAGCTGAACAGGCTGCAGCCCGTAGTGCCTACGAAAAACTGAGCCTATAAACAGATAGGTTTACCCACGTGTATTTGAAGAGCATGACCCTCAAGGGCTTTAAGTCCTTTGCCTCGGCGACGACTCTTCGCCTGGAGCCCGGGATCACATGTGTCGTCGGTCCCAATGGCTCTGGCAAATCAAATGTCGTTGATGCACTCACTTGGGTTATGGGTGAACAAGGCGCGAAATCTCTTCGTGGCGGAAAGATGGAAGATGTCATCTTTGCCGGCACATCAGGGCGAGCACCGCTTGGTCGCGCCGAAGTATCACTGACAATTGATAATTCTGATGGCGCTCTGCCAATTGAATTTAGCGAAGTAACTATTTCACGCATACTCTTTCGTAACGGTCAGAGCGAGTACCAAATTAACGGTGAGGCTTCTCGACTTCTAGATATTCAAGAACTACTCAGCGATTCAGGTATCGGCCGAGAAATGCACGTCATCGTAGGCCAGGGCCAGCTCGATGCAATTTTGATGGCCACCCCTGAAGATCGTCGTGGATTTATTGAAGAGGCAGCTGGTGTGCTTAAGCACCGTAAGCGCAAAGAGAAAGCGCTTCGCAAACTTGATTCTATGCAGGCCAATTTGGCTCGTGTGCAGGACCTCACTGTTGAACTACGGAGACAGCTACGGCCACTGGGTAAACAGGCGGAGGTAGCAAAGAAGGCGGCGACAATTCAAGCCGATCTTCGAGATGCAAAGTTGCGATTGCTGGCAGATGATTTCATCTCGCTTTCGCGCACACTCGATGCTGAAGTGGCTGATGAAACCGCGCTCCGCGCTCGCCGGTCAGAGGTTGAGACTGAACTTGATTCAGTACGACGACGAGAAGAATCACTCGACGAGCAATCAGCTATTGAGAGTCCTCTTCTGATTCAAGCACAAGAAAATTTCTACGCGCTATCAGGCTTGCGAGAGAAGTTCCGCGGCACACAATCACTTGCCCAAGAGCGTTCACGATTTTTAGCTGAAGAGGCACAAGAAGCAAGAGATGCCGGGCGTGATCCGCAAGCTCTCGAACGTGAAGCGCTCTTGTTGCGTACCGAAGAAGAAGAGTTGCGAAAGAGTGTCGAGTCTGCGCGCTCTCTTCTTCAGTCTTCAACACAACAGCTCGCTGCAGATGAAATAGCGCTTAAGAGCGAAGAAGATAAAATTGCGGCAACTCTTCGTGCGATTGCAGATCAACGTGAAGGAACTGCAAGGCAAGAAGGCCACATCAAATCCCTTGCCGCTCGCCTTGATGCCATAGCTGAAGAAATTTCACGTTTGATTAAAGCTCGCGATGGTGCGCAAGAGCGCGTCGATAGCGCAGCGCGTGAGTACTCCACTCTTGAGATGGAGATCGCAGGCGCCGATGCCGGCGAGCAAGGGCTTGACTCACTCTTTGAAACAGCCAAACGCGAGCTTGAAGCCGCCAAGAAGAAGCTCAGCGATCTCGTTGATCTTGAGAGAAATACAGAACGCGAAAAGAATGCCATCGAGTCCAAACTTGATGTTATGCGCATTACCTCGAGCAGTCGAGATGGTGGCGCAGCCCTTGTAAGTAATTCACGTGGCATTAACATCCTCGGTTCGATCGCATCACTTATTCGTATTGATTCAGGATGGGAAGCCGCAACTGCCTCAGCCTTGGGCTCATTAGCCGATGCAATTGTTGTACGGGATCTTAATTCGGCCGTTACTGCCCTACGAACACTGCGCAGTGAAAACCTCGGTCAGGCAGATCTCTTAATTCTTGATCGAGAAAATGCAGCTACGGTTTCATTGCCACAAGGCCTTACTCCACTCTTGCAGTATCTCCATTCAAGTGAGATTAACGATCTGCTCACATCGCTGCTTTCAACAACAGTCGTTGCACCAGATCCTGCAAGCGCGGCCGATATTCTGAGAAGCCACCCACACCTGACTGTAGTGACACGTGATGGAGATCTGCTTACATCCAAGCGCGTTCGAGGCGGATCTACATCATCTTCTTCACTTATTGAGATTACTGCTTTGATGGAAGAACTCTCCGGCAAGCTGGAAACTATTAGCCACGAATGCAATCGCCTGACCTTTGAAATTTCTACCGCTTCAGCTGACGTTGAAAGCAAGCAATCAGCATTTGATATTGCGCTCTCGCAACTCAATGAATCAGATGCTCGTATCGCCGCAATTACAGAAGCGCTAGCAGTCTCAGGTCAACACATGAAGTCTGCCAGCGCTGAAGTTGAACGACTCAATAGCGCAATCAATGAAGCGACCGCTGCAAAATCTCGCGATGAGAACGAGCTAAAGGTTGCTTCAGAGCAGCTGCAGCAACATGGTGATATTCAAGAGCCAGACCATCAGATTGCCCAGACACTTCGTCAGAAAGTTTCTGCAGCTCGTACCGCTGAAGTTGAAGCTCGACTTGCTGTTCGTACAAGTGAAGAGCGCGTGGATTCGTTAGCTGCGCGTGCGCAAGCACTCGAAGATGGGGCACGCGCAGAACGTGAAGCCTCCGAACGCGCAATTTCTCGTCGTGGAGCACGTGCGCGAGGCGCGCTGATTTCACAAGCGATCGCAGAGGCGGCCTACGAAGCACTGATCCATATTGAGCGTTCTATCGCCAAGGCTTCGGCCGAACGTGCCCGACTAGAGGCATCTCGATCAGACCGTGAAGGACAGACCTTGACGGTTCGTGCACGCAATCGTGAGTTAACGCTTGAGCTTGATCAACTCACCTCAAGTGTTCATCGTGATGAAATTGCGCGAGCAGAACAAAGAATGCGTATCCAAGTTCTAGAAAGCAAAGCAGTCGAAGAGCTTGGAATCGATGTCACCACCTTGGTCAACGAATATGGGCCCGATAAGGATGTTCCAACATTTATTGAGACCGAGTCAGGCGAAATTGTCGCAACTGAAATGGTTCCTTATCGCCGTGATCAGCAAGAGAAACGATTGGCTGCAACGGAGCGATCACTTACCTTGCTCGGAAAAATCAATCCTCTTGCACTCGAGGAGTACAGCGCCCTAGAAGAACGTCTCAAGTTCTTGGCAGAGCAACTGGAAGATTTGAAGAACACCAAGAAGGACCTGCTCGACATAATTAAGGAAGTCGATGAGCGCGTGCAGCAGATATTTATGGAAGCCTACGAAGAAACAGCTCGCCACTTTGCTGAGATATTCCCGCGTCTATTCCCTGGCGGTGACGGTCGACTTATTCTCACCAACCCTGATGATCTTCTCAATACCGGCGTCGATGTGGAAGCACGTCCCCCAGGAAAGCGAATCAAACGTCTCTCCCTTCTTTCAGGTGGTGAAAAGTCTTTGACGGCTGTTGCAATGCTGATTGCGATCTTTAAGGCTCGGCCAAGTCCGTTCTATGTACTTGATGAAGTTGAAGCCGCCCTTGATGATGTCAACCTTGGTCGACTACTTGGTGTACTTGAAGAGCTGCGCGCGAGTTCACAGCTGATCATCATCACTCACCAAAAACGAACGATGGAGATTGCTGATGCTTTATACGGTGTAACGATGCGTGGAGATGGAGTCACTGAAGTGATTTCTCAACGCCTTCGTGAATCTGAAACTGCATAGCTAGGCAGTACTGATGGGTTTATTTGGCGCACTCGTTGCGAAGCTAACGCGTTCACAGGTCTCAGATTTAGATTGGGACCAAGCAAAGCGAGATCTGCTGACATCAGATATCGGACCCACGCTTGCAGATGAGGTTATTCAATCGGCGAAGAAGATTAAGGGTGATGATGCCCGCGCAGGTTTAATGGCGGTGCTCTCGCAATTCCTCTCTGAGAAACCACGGAGTCTTGAACTTGCAACTCCGCTATCAGTTTTTCTCATTGTGGGAATTAACGGCACAGGTAAGACAACATCGGCGGCAAAGCTTGCTCATCACCTCAAGAAAGATGGCAAAGATGTCCTCTTGGGAGCCGGTGATACTTTTCGCGCCGCCGCTGTTGAACAGTTGCAGACGTGGGGAAGTCGTATCGGTGTAGATGTAATCTCGGGGAAAGATCAATCAGAGCCAGCTTCAGTTGCCTTCGATGCCGTGCAACATGCACGAAACCATCACAAAGACATTCTCATAGTCGATACTGCAGGCCGACTGCACAATAAAAGTGATCTCATGAATGAATTAGGCAAGATCAAACGTGTGATTGAAAAAATCGCGCCAGTGACCGAAGTCTTGTTGGTTTTGGATGCAACAACTGGACAGAACGCGATTACCCAAGCAAGAGTCTTCTCTGAATCTGTAGCCGTAACCGGGCTCATACTTACAAAGACGGATGGAAGTGCCAAAGGTGGATTTGCCTTAGCTGTTGAGCGCGAGATGGGCCTGCCCGTTAAATTTATTGGCACCGGTGAGGCGATCGAGGACTTTCATCCCTTTGATTCAGCGGCCTATCTCAAGGGACTGCTCGAGGAATAGCCCAGGCTGTAACCAGGCTGTAACACAAGCCGCTAATTTGTGACCAATTCTTAACCTGCTATCCGATCGCCTGTAACCCCACCCGAGCATCTTTAGGCCATCTCAATGGCGAGAGATTTCTCGATAACACGAAGGTGGTTCTTTTTATGGAAGAAGTTGTACTTAACTCAGGTAACACCGCATGGATGCTAATGAGTACTGGTCTGGTCACTCTTATGATCCCAGGCTTGGCACTGTTCTACGGTGGCATGGTTCGAGTAAAGAGCGTCCTCAATATGATGATGATGTCATTTGGCGCACTCGCACTCGTTTTTGTTATTTGGATTGCAGTCGGGTTCTCACTCGTATTTGGTGATTCAGTTGGAGATCGTGGGCTGATCGGTAATGCCAGCGATTTTCTTTTTCTTAAGGGATT
>JBIIRQ010000126.1:0-3400 GCA_044341445.1 Candidatus Planktophila sp. | reverse complement strand
AACGCACGCGAAATTTGCACTCGCTTCTTCTCCCCCTCACTCAACGTTCCATACAGACGATCAGCAAGATCTCGGACACCGAATGTTGTCAGCAGGGCTACCGCACGGGACTCATCCCATAGATCGTAATCCTCGTTCCAGCGTCCGAGTACGGCATATGCCGCGGTCACCACTACATCGCGCACTTTCTCTTCGTAAGGAATATCTTCGGAAATTCCAACACCAACCAGTCCGATACGAGTTCTCAATTCAAAGAGATCGACCTTACCCATCTCTTTATCTAATACTGTGATCTTTCCTGAGGTTGGAAATGATCGAGTGGCCAAGATGTTGAGAAGCGTTGATTTACCAGCGCCGTTCGGCCCCAAGATGACCCAACGCTCCCCCGGAGAAATCGCAAATGTGAGTGGCCCCAGAATTGTGCGTGGACCACGTGTCACACTTACATCCGACACTCGCAAAACTTCTGGCAGGCTCACGGGTCAAAAGATAGTACTTATCACCAGTGTTTACATGTAAATATGAAGAACTAGCGCTGTGATTCACGATAATCTTGCTCAATGGATAAGCAGAGCGCGCATTACACGGGGTTAGTTCTGGTATCCGGTGAAGATCGACCGGGAATCACCGAGGCCCTCTTTAGCGCCCTCGCCCCCTTCTCTCTTTCTATCATTGACATCGAACAGGTTGTCATTCGTTCCCGACTTATCCTCACAATCCTTATCAGCCTTAATAAAGCTCATGCTCAGGCAATTGAGGAGGATCTCAACGCTCAAGCGAAACTTCTCCACTTAGATATTGCTGTAGCTTTTTCTGAGCAAGAGAGTGAAAGTATTGCTGTGAAGTCCGGGCTCACCCATGTCGTTGTCCTCTCGCAAGATTTAAAGCCAGCCGCTCTCGCCGGCCTGGCCACAGCGATCGCATCTGCTGGAGGAAACATCGAACGTATTCAACGTACCGCTAGTTATCCAGTAACCGCAATCGAACTCTTAGTCAGTGCTGTACCTACTCCTGTTCTCAAAGCCGAACTTGCCTCAATTGCTGCAGAGTTGAATGTCGATATCGCGGTATCTCCGGGCGGGTTAATGCGTTGGGCAAAAAAGCTCGTCATCATGGATGTGGACTCAACTTTGATATCTCAAGAAGTGATCGAACTTCTTGGTGCTAAAGCTGGTGCGCAAGCCCAAATTCATGCAATCACCGAACGTGCCATGGCGGGCGAACTTGATTTTGAAGCGAGCCTCCGTGAGAGGGTTGCCTTGCTTAAAGGTCTGCCCGTATCAACGATTGAAGAAGTCAGAAAAGAAATCTCTCTCACTCCAGGTGCTCGAACTCTAGTCAAGACGCTGCAGAAGCTTGGTCACACAGTCGCTGTTGTATCGGGCGGATTCATAGATGTCATCGAACCGCTACTTTCCTCCCTTGAAATTCGCCACTTTCGTGCAAATACACTTGAGAGTAAAGATGGGTTCCTTACTGGTGGACTTGTTGGGCCAATCATCGATCGCGCTGCTAAGGCGCAAGCATTGCGAGATTTTGCCGCACTTGAAAAGATTGAGATAGAGCAGACTGTTGCTATCGGCGATGGCGCAAATGACCTAGATATGATTGCTCTCGCGGGACTAGGTATTGCCTTTAATGCTAAACCTGCAGTGAGAGCCGTAGCAGATAGTGCTTTAAGCGTGCCGTATCTCGATAGTGTGTTATATCTTCTTGGAATTAGTCGTGAAAATGTCGAGGACTCTGGAGAAAGCTTTCGAAAGTAAGTTCATTACAGTCGGCAAGCGTGAATGTCTGTCACAAGAATTCCGCGTGCTCCGAGGGCCCATAACTTATCCATAATCTGGTTGGTCTCTTCGCGCAGAACCATTGCACGAACCGCGACCCAATCTGGATTTTGCAAAGGAGAAATAGTCGGAGATTCAAGGCCTGGTGTAATCACACAGGCTGATTCAACATCGCTCTTCTTCACATCGTAATCAAGAAGAACATATCGACGCGCTGTCACAACTCCTTGAAGGCGACGGATAAGAACTTCTACCTCGGGCGAGATTTGCACACCATGACGTGAGATCACTACCGCTTCACTGGTAAGTATGGCTTCGCCAAATATTTCAAGGCCGGCCTGACGCAGGGTATTGCCAGTGCTCACAACATCAGCGATCACATCGGCTACGCCCAAACGCACACTGCTCTCAACCGCACCATCAAGGCGAACCACCTCTGCCTTAACTCCCAATTCTTTCAGGTGGTTCGCAACCAAACCTGGGTAGGCCGTTGCTACACGTTTTCCAGCGATATCGGCAATGGAGTAATTACTACCGGCTGGACCGGCAAATCTGAAGGTTGATGAACCAAAGTTGAGTGGCATAATCTCGGTTGCTGATGCGCCTGAGTCGATAAGCAAATCACGACCAGTTACGCCAATCTCGAGCTCACCGGAACCAACATAGATCGCGATATCGCGCGGACGTAAGTAATAAAACTCAACACCACCTCGACTGTCGACCAAGATCAGATCGCGTGAATCAGTCCGTTGTTTATATCCCGCCTCTTTGAAGATAGCGATCGCTTCTTCTGCCAGTGATCCTTTATTAGGAATAGCTACTCGTAACATGATTTAACACACCTTCGATTCGTTAGAGAAACTTGTAAATGTCTTGCGGAGTAAGGCCACGGGCGAGCATAAGCGTTTGCAGGTGATAGATCAGTTGACTTATCTCTTCGGCGAGAGCTTCATTACTCTCATGCTCAGCTGCCAGCCACACCTCTCCCGCCTCTTCAATGATCTTCTTTCCGATCCCATGAACTCCGGAATCAAGAGCTGCAACCGTGGATGAACCGGCAGGGCGATCGATCGCCTTCTGCGATAGCTCATCCCAAAGCTCTTCAAATGACTTCATCACGCTAGTTTACGTTATCTTGTGTGAATTCTGCTGACAATTAGAGCGTAACAAGAGCTCGCAACCGATTTACCATCTCTGCCGGGTCAGCAGCGTTAAAGACAGCGCTACCAGCTACGAAGGTATCTGCTCCCCATTCATGAGCAATCTCTATCGTCTCCAAGGAAATACCACCATCGACTTGCAGCCATATCGGGCGATCGCCAATGAGCGCTCGTGTACGCCTTACCTTCTCCATCATCGAATGCATAAATTTCTGTCCGCCGAAGCCTGGTTCGACTGTCATAATCAAAAACATATCTACCTCAGCGACGATATCGAGATAGTCCTGGATATCGGTGTCAGGTTTAAGCGCGAGTCCGGCGCGTGCACCTTCTCGTCTAATTGATCGTAAGGTTTTGACTGGATCTACCGATGATTCGGCATGAATTGTCACACTGGCACTTCCTGCATGCGCATAGGCGGGTCCTAGCGTGTCTACATCTGCAATCATTAAA
>JBIIRQ010000125.1:0-3406 GCA_044341445.1 Candidatus Planktophila sp. | reverse complement strand
CAAGTTTTCCATCGAAATAATCAGTAGCCCCGCCAATAGCGAGAACAACAATTGCCCATACATCAGATTCTGGAACAAGTGCGAGGTAGATAAATAGTGGAATTCCTAGCGCCCGCAGAGCGGTGAGCCCATTGGGCCAAGTAACGATCGACGGCTTATCTTTCTCTGAGATCATTCCATTACCCCTGCTCTTTATCTCGCTCTTTTACGCGAATAGCGACCTGAACGGGAGTGCCAGGAAATCCGAACTCTTCCCGCAGGCGTCGTTCAATAAATCGTCGATATGAGGCTTCGATCCAGCCACTTGAGAAGACAACAAACTTTGGTGGTGCAATACCAGCCTGGGTCGCATAGTAAATCTTCGGTTGCTTGCCGCCTCGCACTGGTGGAGGCGTTGCACCAATGAGGGCTCCCAAAAAAGAGTTGAGTTTCGATGTGGGAACTCGACGCTCCCAAGAATCTAAAGCAGTTCGAATCGCCGGAGCAAGACGATCGCGATGCCAGCCAGTCTTGGCTGCCACGTTGACGCGTTGTGCCCACTCCACCTGATCTAAATGTCGATCAATTTCACGATCGAGTTGATCACGGCGATCTTCATCTACCAGATCCCACTTATTCATCACGAGTACTAACGCTTTCCCTGCTTCCTCGACCATTGTGATGACACGCAAATCTTGCTCTGAGATTGGTTGTGATGCATCAAGAACAACAACAGCACATTCGCATCTCTCCAACGCTGCTTGCGTGCGCAGCGTCGCGTAATAATCGGTACCACTTGCCTGATTGGCGCGCTTTTTTAGCCCTGCCGTATCAACGAATCGCCAGATTGATCCACCGAAATCAATCAGTGAATCAACTGGATCACGTGTAGTTCCAGCAACATCATCAACGATTGAAAGTGATTCTCCCGCTAGTGCATTGAGCAAACTTGATTTTCCAACGTTTGGACGTCCGATCAGAGCAATACGTCGGTAACCATCTTGTGCCTGTGCTCCACCGACTTCTGGCAACTCGCGAACAATTAAATCCAGGAGATCACCACTCCCGCGTCCATGCAACGCGGAAACAAAGCAAGGTTGTCCAAGACCAAGATTCCACAGTGCGTGAGCATCCGATTCATCTGAATCGCCATCAACTTTATTTGCTACAAGAATTGTTGGCTTCTTTGCTTTTCGCAGCTCTTGTACGAGAATGTCATCTTCATCGAGCGCTCCCACATGTGCATCAACAACAAAGGCGAGAACATCTGCCTCTTCCATTGCACGTTCTGCACCGGCCGACACTTGAACCGAAATTCCATCTGGCTTTGATTCCCAACCGCCAGTATCCATAATGATAAATCTGCGACCATTCCATTCACACTCGTAAGAGACGCGATCACGTGTGACACCAGGAGTATCTTCAACAATTGCTTCACGGCGACCGAGAAAGCGATTAATGAGAGTTGACTTACCAACATTTGGACGCCCAAGGATTGCAACGATAGGTAGCCCTAAGAGATTTCTCTCTTTCAACAGCTCCCAAATACGATCGATAGTTTCCTCAAGATTGAGCATCGTTGAATCGACGATCACCGCATCACTTGCTGTACTTAACGGCGAAACAGCTCGTGTGGAATCAATGTGATCGCGTTCGCTTAAGGATTGCCCAATCGCCTCTGCCCCGTGTTGGGCGCCGAGTTCAGTATCGCGTCGCAACGCACGTGCTTGTAGATCTGCCGTTAAAAATACTTTCATCGCTGCATGTGGCGCGACGACGGTTCCGATGTCGCGACCTTCAACAACGATTCCGCGGTCTGCCTTATCAATAATTCTTCGTTGCAGTGTTAGTAATTCCGCACGAATCTGCGGGATAGCGCTGATTGCACTTACCGCTGCAGTAACTTTTTCAGATCGAATCTCTTCCGTGAGATCAGTATCCCCGCAAAAAATTTGTGGCTTGGTTGGGTCCGATACAAATCGAATCGGGGAAGTTTTCAGCCCCTGAATAATTGCGTGAGGTTCAGCGCTATCAAGTGAGAGCGCTAACCATGTGACAGCACGATAGAGCGCGCCGGTATCTAAATAATTCCAGCCAGCTCTTCGTGCGATTTCACGGGATGTACTTGATTTTCCCGCTCCGCTAGGACCATCTATTGCTATGACGATCATCTACCGGCTCTCTTCATCAAATTTTAGGAAAACACTCAACGTACAATTAATTCGTGCATCGCTATTCTACCGAGAAGGATGAACCTTCCATCCCTGTTCTTGTAGATGCGACATAACCTTTTGACCATCCTGAGGTGCAAAAGAGAGTGTGATCAAGCCAGTTTCTTGTCCTGGAGTATGTTCTATCTGCAGATCCTCAATGTTGACCTGAATCTGAGCGCACGACTCGATAATTGCAGCGAGTTGTCCTGGCTTGTCATCGATGACTACCGCTACGAGGAAATATTCACGAGACTGTCCGCCATGCTTTCCGGGAATGCGTGCTCGTCCTCGTCTTCCTGATGCAATCACTTCTTGCGCAACGGCGTTCTCATCCAAGCCTGCAATGAAGGCGGAAAGATCGTTTTGTAGACTTATCAGCAAGGGTCGCAACGCCTCCGCATTGCCACTGAGAATCTGGCCCCAGAGCTCTGGATTTGAATCGGCTAATCGCGTCGTATCTCGGAGCCCGCTACCCGCTAGCTCGAGGTCTTCCTGATGAGCCCTATTGAGTGAGCCCGCTAGCAGCGATGAAAGAATTTGGGGAAGGTGGCTGACTTGAGCCACGGCTCGATCGTGGTCGGCGGCGCTGCGGATCATCAGCGCTCCCCCACAGAGAGCGATGACCTCCTTCACATGCGCAAGCAGAGATGGGTCAACTCCATCTGAGGTCAATACCCACGGCCGGCCAATAAAGAGATCTCCACGCGCTGACTCTGGACCACTGACCTCGCGGCCCGCCATTGGATGCGTCGGTGCGAAGAGAGCCGCATCAAGGGAGGTTTTCGATACATCAAGTAGAGGTTTAGTTTTAATGCTGCTGACATCCATAACCTTTAAGCCAGGGTTTCGAGATAATTCTTCGGCTACCACGTGAGCAATAGCCTCTGGCGGGGTAGCAATGATGCAGAGCTGTTCCACAGAGGTATTTTCACCCTCGCGGTCATCGAGTAGGTCACGTGCAAGACCTTCGGCTCGACGGTCCGAATCTCTGATCGAGACCTTCACCCCAGCTGCCTTGAGCGCTAGTCCTATCGATGTTCCAATTAATCCTGCGCCGACAATGCGTATATGGGTGAGCTTTTCGGCCATTTTATTGGGCGATATCTCGTCTAAGAGCGGTCGCACCATGGAGGTAGATATGCGAGATCTCCTCGAGTTCACGCTCAGTATTGCAGTGGAGCATCACTCTCAATACGCGAGGAAGGGCCCCAGGG
>JBIIRQ010000124.1:0-3409 GCA_044341445.1 Candidatus Planktophila sp. | reverse complement strand
AGGAACATGAAATGCTCGATTTCGATCGCACTATTCTTGAAAATATGATGTCATCTAAAGATGACCTACGCGAGCCAGAAGCCCGTAACGTACTTGGTTCATTCTTGTTTATTGGCGATGATGTACATAAGCCAGTCAAGGTTCTCTCAGGTGGCGAGCGAACACGTCTTGCTCTTGCAACACTCGTTGTCTCGGCTGCAAATGTGCTCTTACTCGATGAGCCAACAAATAACTTAGACCCAGCATCTCGTGAAGAAATCTTGGGCGCACTCGGCGAATATCAAGGCGCGGTCATTATGGTTTCCCACGATGAAGGCGCCGTACAAGCGCTCAAACCAGAACGTGTGATCTTGTTGCCTGATGGTGATGAAGATATCTGGAAAGAAGAGTACTTCGACCTAGTCGCAATCGACTAACTAGGCATCGATGCGATCGCGGTCAATCTCGGCCGTGGAAATGAACTCTTTACGCGGTGCCACATCATTTCCCATCAAGAGTTCAAACATCTTCTCCGCTGCTGACGCGTCACTTACGGTGATTCGACGCAACGTTCTGGCATCTGGCTCCATTGTTGTTTCACGAAGCTGGTCAGCATCCATTTCACCCAGACCTTTATAGCGCTGAATTGGTTCCTTCCACTTCTTGCCTGACTTTGTCAGTTCAGCGGTGACTTTCTTCATCTCATCATCGGAATAGGTATAGATGTATTCGCCTTTTTTGCCTCCGCCACCCATCGTCTCAATGCGATGAAGCGGTGGAATTGCAGCAAATACACGACCAGCATCAATCATTGGTCTCATGTAGCGATAGAGCAAGGTCAGCAAAAGACATCGGATATGTGCGCCATCGACATCAGCATCTGACATCAAGATCACGCGGCCGTAGCGAGCATCATCGAGTTCAAATGATTTTCCGGAACCAGCGCCGAGAACCTGAATAATCGATGCGCACTCAGAGTTATCAAGCATCTGCGAGAGCGAGGCCTTTTGTACATTGAGAATCTTTCCGCGGATCGGCAAAATTGCCTGGAATTCAGAGTTACGGGCAGCCTTCGTTGTACCAAGTGCTGAATCACCCTCGACGATAAAGAGTTCTGTGCGAGTGACATCTTCTGATCGGCAATCGGCTAACTTGGTTGGAAGAGATGAGGATTCGAGTGCGTTCTTGCGTCGCTGCAAATCCTTATGGGCACGCGCCGAGATTCGCGTACGCGATGCGCCAACGACCTTCTCCATGATCAGCTTGCCGTTTGCTTTCTCAATACGCTTGGACGTTGCAAAGAACTCTTTCAGCTTCTCTGCCACTACCGCTGAGACGATTCGTGTTGCCGCCGCTGTTCCGAGAACTTCCTTAGTCTGGCCCTCAAATTGAGGCTCTGACATTCGTACAGTGACAACGGCAGTCATGCCTTCCATCACATCGTCTTTGATGACATCTGCTTCATTCTTCTTTAAGAAACCGGCAGAGCGCATCGCTTCATTAAATGCCTTTGTGATTGCTCGCTCAAAACCTAGAACGTGTGTTCCACCCTTAGGAGTTGCGATGATATTTACAAATGAACGTAAGGTTGTATCAAATCCCATCCCCCACTTCATGGCGATATCAACTTCCATATCCCGCTCGACCTCAGTGGAGACCATATGTCCCTTGTCATCGAGAACTGGAACAGTCTCTTGGTAATGACCGGTGCCGTAGATGCGAATGACGCTTCCAACTGGTTCGTCTGGCTGTAAGAAATCACAGTACTCAGAGATTCCACCTTTATGGAAGAAGCTCTGCGTTGTTGGAACTTTGCTGCGATTGTCGTTAACAATAAGTGTCAGACCTGGAACTAAGAATGAGGTTTGGCGTGCACGAGCGTAGATATCTTCAATATCGAGCGTTGCCTCTTTGAGGAAGATCTGCTTGTCACTCCACCACTTAATACGAGTGCCTGTGACTTTTGCGGAAACTTTTCCGATGGTGCGAAGTCCTGATTGCGGAGTGAAATCTGCCTTCGGACCTTCTCCATCAAATATTCCAGCTTCGCCACGACGAAATGACATCCAGTAAATCTTGCCATTGCGATCGACTTCGGCATCAAGGCGCTCGGCGAGTGCGTTTACAACTGATGCACCTACGCCGTGGAGTCCACCTGATGCTGCATAGGATCCGCCACCAAATTTTCCACCCGCATGCAACTTGGTCAGAACAACCTCAACACCGGTAAGCCCCGTCTTTGGTTCTTTATCAACTGGAATTCCGCGACCATCATCATGAACTTCAACTGAGCCATCTGCTTCTAAATTGATATCAATTTTCTTGCAATGTCCAGCGAGTGCTTCATCGACTGCGTTATCAATAATTTCCCAGAGACAATGCATCAGCCCACGCGAATCAGTGGAGCCGATATACATTCCGGGACGCTTACGAACTGCATCAAGGCCCTCTAGGACTGCGAGATCTTTGGCAGTATATGAATCGATCACTTCACCTGGGGCGCTGAGATCAAGCTCATCACTAGAATCTTTTTTGGCAGCCATGGGGGCAAAGGTTAGCCAGCCAATTGTGCGGTGGTGCGCAAGCGCGCCGAGGAGATCTCATGTAGTGGGAAATCCACCCTCAGGGTGTGAGATATCTATCGAAATGGACAAAATTTCTTCCAAATCAACAGGCGGGGAATATTTCTAAGTGGCATGATGTTCCATACAAGTAGCGAAAGAACGCTAGCTCACCACCGTGGTGATCTATAGGCGATGTAAGGAGAGAGCGATGACCGAGCAAGTTTTCCTCGAAACCACACCTCTAAATGCCCTCGATCGATGTGATCGATGTGGAGCACAGGCCTATGTGCGCGCTATTTTACTTACTGGTGGAGAGCTCTTATTCTGCGCACACCACGGTAAGGAATATGCTGAAAAGCTCAAGACTGTCGCAGCAAAGATTCAAGATGAATCGCAGAAGCTGGTCGAAAGTAAGTAAACGCTGCTGCTTTTAATCCAGGTAGTCGCGCAGTGATTGCGAACGAGATGGATGGCGCAATTTAGACATCGTCTTTGATTCGATCTGACGAATACGCTCACGAGTAACTCCGTGAACCTTTCCAATCTCATCAAGAGTCTTTGGTTGTCCATCTGTCAGTCCGTATCGAGCCTTGATCACATCTGCTTCACGTTGTGTCAAACCGCCGAGAACCTGCATCAACTGTTCTTGCAAGATGGTGAAGGTCACCGACTCTTCTGGCTTGACTGCTTCAGAATCTTCAATCAGATCTCCGAACTCAGAATCGCCTTCTTCACCCAAGGGTGTGTGAAGTGAAATTGGTTCACGACCGTACTTTTGAACTTCGACGACCTTTTCCGGAGTCATATCGAGCTCTTTTGCCAACTCTTCTGGCGTTGGTTCACGGCCAAGATCTTGCAGCATTTGG
>JBIIRQ010000123.1:0-3418 GCA_044341445.1 Candidatus Planktophila sp. | reverse complement strand
CCTGTCTTTGGATCCATCACAATTACAGTCCCGCTATTAGCTCTCGCCTTACGCACAGCTTCAGCAATAGCTTTCTGTGCTACCCATTGAATATCTCGATCAATTGTTAATCGCACTGTTGTTCCAGCTTGGGCAGGAACAATTTCTGATTGCGATCCTGGTATCTCAGCACCTCGGCCTTGCGCAAATGAGTACAGGCCTGGAGTTCCGGTGATCTTTGAGTTCATGCTGAGCTCGACTCCCGATGCTCCCAAACCATCCTTGCGCACAAATCCCACTAGGGATGAGACGAGATTTCCAGATGGATATTCTCTGACATACCCACGCTCTGAAAAGAATCCCGAAATACGCTTTTCGAAATCTTGCGTGCTCAGGGTTGAGTTATATCGATCGATTGCAGCTGTCAAGCGATTCCAGGTACTTGGTTGAGCGCTCTCTAGAACCATGGAATATCGACGATCACCAGTAATCGATAGCTGCACTTCCTCGATGGTCAGACCCAAAATTGGGGCAACAAAGTTTGCTACTCGGACAGGATCCTTGATCATCTGTTGGTCAACCACAATGTTGATTGCAGAAACACTTCGTGCAAATGCAACTCCGTTTACGTCAGTGATCTCACCACGCGGCGCCGGGATCATTCTCGTTGTTTCCATCTCATTCGCAGCCTTCAATGTGTATTCAGCGGATTGAATCCCCTGAATGTGTATCAAGCGTGCACCAAAAACTAGGAATATAGCGAGCAGAATGATAAATAAGGTGCGAATTCGTTGTGTTGAAAGTTCAAAGTTACCCACGCGTCACTCCTTCTCCGTTAGTGAGAGGTAGCATCTTTGGGGAAACATCTAGAAATGTTGGATTCTCTGAAGAACTCATTCCGAGTAACGCTGCTTGATTAGCAAGAGCCTGCGGAGATGAATAGAGCTCCATTTTTCTCGAAATGGCTTCTCGTTGATCGGCAATCATCTTTGCCTCTGACTTGAGCTCAGAGAGTACGAAAGCATCCTGAGCTAATAAAGTATTGATGGCGAGCAACGCAAGGAATCCAATTGCTGCAACGACGGTGAGAAAGGTGGCAAAGAAGCGACGAGTTTCTTGGACAGCTTGTGGGGTCTCTGGAACTATTTTGAGGAAAGCGCGTGAAGATTGAGTTACTACGCGTTCGCGAGCCTGGTGAGCAATAGCAAGAATCGACATCAGGCTGCCACCCTCTCGATCGCGCGAAGGCGCACAGAGGATGAACGAGGATTCTCTAGCTTTTCACTCTCGCTCGCTTTTTCACTCGACTTGAGTACTAGCGCAAATTTCGCAGCGAATTCAGGGAGATCTACCGGAAGATTTCGCGGACTCTTTGATGTTGCTGCCTCAACAAAGATCTCCTTGACGATCTTGTCTTCCAGTGATTGAAAAGACATCACAACTACTCGACCACCCACATCAACAAGATTGAGTGCCTGAGGTATAGCGCGAGTGATCGCACCAAGTTCGTCGTTGACAGCGATGCGAAGTGCCTGAAAGGTCCGCTTTGCAGGATTGCCACCAGTGCGACGAGTGGCGGCAGGAATGCTCTCTTTAACTAACGTGGCTAGCTCTAGCGTTGAATTCAGTGGTGCTTGTGCCCGAGCTTTGACTATATTTTCGACAATTCGAGTAGCAAACTTCTCTTCCCCAAATGTGCGCAGAATCTTAACCAGCGCGCCCGGTTCGTAGTGATTGATGATTTCAAATGCAGTGATTCCTCGAGATGAATCCATGCGCATATCCAGCGGTGCATCCTGTGAATATGAGAATCCTCGTTCTGTCTCATCTAGTTGCATTGAAGATACGCCAAGGTCGAAAAGAACTCCGGAAACATGAGAGTAACCGTGGGATAAAACTACCTCGCTCATTTCATCAAATATTGCGTGTGAAGTTTTAATCCTTTCACCAAAGCGTGAAAGTCTCTCCGTTGCTTTTGCTAGGGCACGTGGATCGCGATCTATTCCGATTACTGTTAATTGAGGAAAGCGAGCAAGTAGCGCTTCGCTATGTCCACCTAAGCCTAAGGTGGCATCTACGACTACAGGAAGTTGATTTAATTCAATGGAGGGAGTTAAAAGGTCAATGCAGCGATCGCGCATTACTGAAATGTGTTGCATCTTCCCCCCCCATTTCTTTCTTACTTTCATTACTCGCGTACTTACTTCATTCGCTCTCTCAACTCTGGTCACCGCCGGCCGACGGATCTCACGAAAGCAGGCGCCGGGGAAGGGGCGTCTGCTGTCGGCCATAAAACCTAGGCATGGGGTCGACGGTGGCCACAATCGAGAGAACGCTATGTAGTTGTTTTATTCAGTTGTATTGCTATTTAGTTTTTTAAAAGAGTCCTGGGAACACTTCCTCTGATACATCGGCAAAACCTTCTTCACGATCTGTGAGATATTTACTCCATGCCTGCGCATCCCAAATTTCAACGCGTGTATTTGCACCGATAACAACGCACTCTCTTTCAAGACCTGCATATGTACGCAGTCCTTGTGGAATCGTTACGCGACCTTGGCGATCAGGAATTTCATCGTGCGCGCCTGCAAACATCACGCGCTGATAATCACGAGCTGCCTTTGCCGTCACTGGTGCTTGACGCAATGTCTGAGTCAGGGTTTCAAATTCAGCGGCTGGAAAAACATAGAGACAGCGTTCTTGCCCTTTTGTGATCACAAGACCCGAAGAGAGTTCATCTCTAAATCGAGCGGGAAGAATGAGGCGACCTTTTTCATCAAGGCGGGGTTCATGAGTTCCAAGAAACATCTGGATTGGCCCCTTCCCCAAGGTATAGGCGGTTCTCTTTAAACCCGCTTAATCCCCCACTTTACTCCATTTTCCTCCTTTTTCAACCACCTGGCCCCACGATCCACCCCTTTCCCCCCACCGCACCCCCACCTCTACAGATGGCGCGGGCATGAAAAAACCCGCCTTGTGGGCGGGTTTATCGGTGGTGAGGAGCCTTTACTCTCCGAAGTTTCGCTGATCCCAACGCTCTTGAAGTCGATCCCCAAAGCCCTTAGTCGAGCGGGGAGCCTTTGGATTTCCGCTCGATGGGGTTGAGATGAGGGCCCCAGGGGTTGAAATAGCACGTAAGAAGAGCACTGAGCCTGTCAGGGCGATAAGAAATCCGACAACTCCAATGATGGTCATCTGTGCAACCAGGCCAGCAAAGAGAGTGGCAATGCCGGTCAGTACCAGGGCGATTGCCAGAAAGATGCGATTGCGTGAGACCTTCGATGGCCCCGTCAGAGCGCTGACAAGGCGTGGGTCATCAACGGCGAGGGCTTCTTCCATCTGCGCCAGAAGACGTTTTTCATGCTCAGAAAGTGGCATATGCATACTCTAGATCAACTTTTTCGCCCTGACTACTCAGAGAAGGGCTCAGGAAGGGTTG
>JBIIRQ010000122.1:0-3463 GCA_044341445.1 Candidatus Planktophila sp. | reverse complement strand
CATATCTTCAATTCCCAGCATCAATTGATGTCTCTGGCGAGCAAATCTTGATAGGTTTCACGCCTGACTACAGGTCGAGCAACGCCCTCTCGACAAAATACAACAGCTGGACGACGCGCACCGTTGTAGTTATTCGCCATGGTTAAGCAATACGCCCCAGTAACTGGCACTGCAATTATGTCCCCAATTTTAGGGTCCTGAAGCCTCACCCCATCAATCAAAATATCTCCTGATTCACAATGGCGACCAACGAGAGAATAGAGATCTCCGCCGCCGACACGGTTAGCAACCGTCGCTTCAAATCTTTGACCATATAAAGAGACTTCTAAGTTATCGGCCATGCCGCCATCGATTGCAATAAATGTGCGTGCAGAACGTTTAATGGTAACCACTTGATAGAGAGTGACAGCAGTATCAGCAACCATCGAACGACCGGGTTCAATCAAAATCTTGGCAGTTGGGGGCAAATACTTACGAGCAGTATCAATGAGCGCATCAAGATACTCCTCGATACTTGGCGGACTGTCCTCATATGTGTATCGCACACCGAGCCCACCACCTAAGTCATAGACTGCAAATTCTCCGAGTGAGGCAATGGCTTCTAGCGATTGAATAAAGGGCTCTGTGGACATAATTTGCGAACCAAGATGTAGGTGTAATCCATCAAGTCGTAGCTTTTTGCTTTCCCTTAAACGCTCGATGGCAACCTTTGCATTGCTGATAGATAAGCCGAATTTTGAATCATCTTGGCCAGTCGCATTGGCAAGATGAGTGTCCGGCAAAATTCCAGGAATGATTCGGACTAATACTGCTTGTTCGCCTGTAACAATTCTTTCCAATCGATCGATATCATCAAAGTTATCGATAACAATTGTGCCAACCCCGGCCTTTACCGCCATCTCAATCTCGTCATCGGTTTTTGCATTTCCATGCATCAGAATTTTCGATGGATTTACCCCGGCGGCTAAGGCCATAACGAGCTCACCCCCACCGGCAATATCAACCCCAAGGCCTTCTTCACCAATAACGCGAAATACTGATGTGAGAGGAAGTGATTTGGAGGCCCAGACGACTTCAGAGTTAGGCCATCTATCTTGCAATCCAGCTTGATATCGTCGCGCGCGATCTCTTAGCGCGGTTTCATCAATGATCAGCGCTGGAGTACCAAAGGTAGATGCCAAATCTGATGCTGAACAACCTCCAATGAGAAGCTCGTTGTTCTCATTTAGGCTCGTTCCAGATGGGAAAAGAGAGATTATCTGCCCCTCAGGAGTGTTTTTTGAATGCACGGGGCTCATGCCTCAATAGTGGACTATTAATCCATATCATTGTTGAGCCGATTGGCCTATGGTTGGCCGATGCTCTTATCCGATTTGCTAAAGGCTTTCTCAGAGCAAAATACTGAAGAATTAAGAGTTCTCTTTAATCCAGATAAATTACCGCGAACTGTTCGCGGAACTGTTTTACATGATCCTATCGATGCATTACCAAACGAGCCTGACTCAATCCTCATATTGACTGGTGTCAGAGTTAATGAACAAACTGCAATTGATGCGATTCAGGTGGCCTCGCAAGTTGGATATTCTGCAGTGATAGTAAAGGTGCGAGGCGAGGATCCAAGCCAACTCATCGGTGAAGCGCAAACCCACAATATTGCTTTGCTTGCAGTTGGTGATGAAATCCTGTGGCAGCACCTTGATGCCATTTTGCACACAATCCTGGGATCGCAAGGATCATCTACTCAATCCGCTACAAGCCTTGGTGATGAGCTCTACACCCTTGCAAATTCCCTGGCTTCAATTATTGGTGGATCTGTTGCTATCGAAGATATGGACCGTAGAGTTTTGGCTTACTCCTCGCTCCCAGATCAACGCATCGATGCACTCCGTGAACAAGGGATCTTGGGGCGCCATGTGCCGGATATGGAGAGAAACTTAGCTCAGTATCGATCAGTCTTGGCAGGTCAGGGTGTTACTCGTTTTCCTGAAGCTATCGATGAGTTTGCTCGTGCAGCAATAGCGGTAAAGGCTGGCGAAAAGCCACTTGGAACAATTTGGGCTATTGAAAAGGTTGGCGGAATTACACAAGAAGGTGAGCGCTTGCTTCTTGAGGGTGCGCGATTAGCCGCTTTGCATATTCTTGGAAACCAAATCAACACTAAGTTAGAGTTCCAGGTACGTGAAGGAACGCTACGTTCAGCACTCGATGCATCACTGAGTGCCAAAGAAATTTCATATCGATTAGCTCTCCCTGCAGGAACAGTTCTTTCGTTAGTTGGATTTGCTGCAATACCTCAACCAGATGGAACAGTTCCACTGATTACTCATTTAGGTAATGAACTCTCGAAGTATTTGGCTGTATTTCGTCCAGATGCTGCGATCACGACAACTCCTCGTTCAGTTTATGTCCTATTACCTGGCGGAGAATCAGAGTCAGTGATGCGACTGATCAACGGCGCGCTTACGGCAATTCATACAGCTTTTAAGGATCAAATTCGTGCAGCCGTCGCTCGCACCACAACCGATCCCTCCGATTTACCAAATATGCGTCGTGAAATAGATGACATTTTGCGAATAACAACCATTGACTCAGATCAGCCTGCAGTTGCAAAGCTTGGCGATGTGCATGCCCGTGTACTGCTCGCTCACGTTGCTGATGAACTAATCCGCGAACCGATGCTTAAACATCCTGGTATTGAAGCGATGCTCGCATACGACCTTGAGAATAAGACTAACTATGCAGATTCAGTTACCGCATGGCTAGATGCTGTTGGCGACATTGGTTTGGCAGCAGAATCACTCTTTATTCATGCTAATACCTTGCGCTATCGACTCCGCAGAGTTAAGGATTTATTCAATATAAGCCTTGATAATGCTGATGATCGCCTGGCAGTATGGATGCAACTCCGACTCATAATGCGTGGCTAAATCTTCTCTTTAAGGATAAAGCCCACGTAGTTTGTGCGCCTCAGCTACACGCGCAACTCCTAACATGTGCGAAGCCTCGCGCCATGTGACCTTTCGACTCGTTGCCATCTCTTCTACTTCATGGAATGCTTTCATCAAAATACTATTGAGATTAGTTTTAACCTCTTCGGCATTCCATGGATAGTTCTGCTTGTCCTGCACCCACTCAAAGTAAGAAACAATTACTCCACCCGAGTTAGCCAAAATGTCGGGGACAACGAGAATTCCATTTTCGTTCATAATCGCATCGCCCTCTGGGGTTGTTGGCGCGTTGGCACCCTCAACAACTATCTTCGCCTTTATTCCAGAAGCGCTCTGAGCTGTAATTGCGTCAGAGAGAGCGGCCGGAATGAGAACATCGACATCTAAATGCAAAAGCTCCATATTGCTAATTCGATCAGTGCCTGGGGCATCTAGATTCTGGTGTGCCAGAAAATGTGACCACAGCGCATCGACATTCTGGAAACCAATGACGGCCCCATTGACATCGCTTACTG
>JBIIRQ010000009.1:0-12265 GCA_044341445.1 Candidatus Planktophila sp. | reverse complement strand
GGCCTGTATGTAGCGCACCCATCGTGGGAACAAATGCGCAGCCGTGTGGAAGATCTGATGCAGATGTAACTATCTTCATGGCTCCAGTCCTTTCAGGTACCGGGCTCGACAATTAACAGTAGTTTAGAGCCTTATTGCTCACTCTCCAAAAGCACAGAGAGCAGCCCATCAACTCGGCCATGCGTTAACAAGTGCGCATCAGGATCAATCTCAAGCCAGGGCTCAAGCACAAAGCGCCGCTCATGTGCACGTGGATGGGGCAGGAGCAACTCTTGGCTGGCGCTAAGGATAGATCCGTACTGAATCAAATCCAGATCGATCGTTCGCGGACCCCAATGAATGGAACGCTCTCGTCCTAACACTTTCTCGATCCCGTGAAGCATGTTGAGAAAATCTGTAGCGGGTAATTCACTTTCTCCGATCGCAACAGCATTAATGTAATCAGGCTGTTCTGGGCCACCAACAGGTGCCGTCGTATACATCGATGAAATTGCCTGAATATCTGTCGCCTCGCGTAATAGAGCAATTGCAAGATCGATATTCTCTTGCGGATTACCAATATTGGCACCGAGTGCGATTACTGCCTTCATCGTGAAATTGTCACCGATATATCGTTAAAATCCAGAGTGACCGGTGCATGAGGTTTATGAACTGTGACGCTAATCGAAGAGATCTGCTGATATGTGCTCTTGATCGCGTCCGCAATTCGACCGGCAAGTCTTTCAATTAACTGAACACGCTCGCCCACAATATTTTCATAAACGATCTGAGCCAGCTCGGCATAATTAATGGTATCTGCAAGATCATCTGAGCGGGATGCTGCCTGCAAATCGAGTGTGATGAGCAGATCAACAATGAATTCTTGTCCCTCAACCGCTTCGCGTGGCAGGACACCGTGATAGCCAAATGCCTTGATCCCAACGATGCTGATCTGATCAGACATGAGAAATTACCTTTTTATGCGCAGCCACGACATGAACTCTAACGCCCCAAATCCCTTTTCCAATAAGTCCCTTAGTCACATCTAGTGTTGCGTCATCGCGTTCAAGAGGTGAATCTCCCCCTAAGAACCGCTTTCGCGATGCGCCAATCAGCACTGGGTATCCCAGGTCAACGATCTCGTCGATGCACTTAAGTAACTCCCAGTTATGGTCTGCATCTTTAGCAAAACCAAGTCCTGGATCAATCAGTAACTTCTCTGGTGTGATTCCAGCAGCGAGAGCTTTTTTGATTTGTTGCAATAACTCTGCCTTCACCTCTGCCACAACATCGCTATAGGTTGCCTTTGTATTCATATCAAGAGAATGTCCGCGCCAATGCATCACAATATAGTTAACGCCTAACTCTGCAGCGGTGCGATGCATCTCTGCATCTGCAATTCCACCACTTACATCATTGATGTATGTAGCTCCAGCTTCTACTGCAGCCCGAGCAACCTCTGCTCGCATGGTGTCGATTGAAACAACCACACCCTGCTCTGCGAGCGCTTTGACGACAGGAATAGTTCTTTTAAGTTCCTGCTCCTGCGAGGTTCGCTGCGCACCTGGCCGAGTAGATTCCCCGCCAATATCAATAATATCTGCACCTTCGGCCACCATCTCAAGACCTCGCGTAATTGCCGCTGCAGAGGAATCGAATTGACCACCATCTGAGAATGAATCTGGTGTGACGTTAAGAATTCCCATTACTAACATCGAGTGAAACCCAGTTAGCGATTTGTAATCAAGCTGATTGCCTCAGCGCGAGTTGTTGCATCACGCAGAGCACCACGAACTGCACTCGTTGTTGTACGTGCTTGTGATTTCTTGACGCCACGCATAGACATACAGAGGTGCTCGCAATCAATAATCACAATGACACCTAATGGATTTAAAATCTTGACCATCGCATCAGCAATCTGTGTTGTCAGACGCTCTTGCACTTGAGGACGCTTGGCATAGAGATCAACTAAGCGCGCCACTTTTGATAATCCCGTGATTTTTCCTCTAGGTATGTAACCCACATGAGCAACGCCATGAAACGGAGTCAGATGATGCTCGCATTGTGAGAAGACTTCGATATCACGAATGATTACTAACTCTTCATGGCCAATATCAAAAGTTGTTGTGAGGACATCCTCAGGTGCTTGCCAAAGCCCAGCAAAGTTCTCTTCATATGCCCGAGCAACTCGTGCCGGTGTATCTTTCAGCCCTTCACGATCAGGGTCTTCACCAATTGCAATCAGTAACTCGCGGATAGCAGCTTGAGCGCGCGCCTTGTCATACGGTCCACGTGCTCGACCGTCATCAGGCCCAAATGAAACTGCTGAAATATCACTCACTCTTCTGTCGCCTTCTTCTTTCGTGCAGGCTTCTTGGCGGCCGGTGCAACTTCTTCTACAACTTTCTTAGCAGGAATTGCAACAGGGGCTTGTGTGCTTGGTACTCGGTGAATGGATCCAGTCCATGCTGGGCGCCGTGGCCAGGATGCCACATGTGCAAAGATCACTTCAATCTCTTCCTTATTTAAAGTTTCGCGTTCAAGAAGCTCTAGCACCATCTGATCAAGAATTGATCTATTGGCTACCAAAATATCAAATGCTTCCTGGTGTGCGGTTTCAATAAGTGAACGAATTTCATTATCGATTACTGCGGCAATACTTTCAGAGTAATCACGAGAATGTCCATAATCACGCCCCATAAATGGTGCAGAGCTATCACTTCCGAGTTTGATAGCACCGATCGCCTCGGTCATTCCATATTGTGTGACCATGGCACGAGCAAGTGCCGTTGCCTTCTCAATGTCATTAGAGGCACCTGTAGATGGATCATGGAAGATTAGCTCTTCCGCTGCACGACCACCAAGTGAGTATGCCAATTGATCTAGAAGTTGATTACGTGTTGTTGAGTACTTGTCATCATCAGGCAAAATCATGGTGTACCCGAGTGCACGACCGCGCGGCATGATCGTAATCTTGTGAACAGGATCTGTATGCGGAAGTGCTCGCGCAACAAGTGCGTGACCGGCTTCGTGGTATGCGGTAACACGACGTTCTTCTTCAGACATCAAACGAGATTTACGTTGTGGACCAGCCATGACGCGATCTATCGCCTCATCGAGGTGGCGATCAAGAATTACTTTTTCGCCTTCACGCGCAGTCAGTAACGCTGCTTCGTTAAGCACGTTAGCAAGATCAGCACCTGTAAAGCCAGGAGTACGGCGAGCAAATCCCTTGAGGTCAACTTCGCTAGAGATCGGCTTATTCTTTGCATGTACTTTAAGAATATCTTCGCGGCCCTTAAGGTCTGGACGATCGACTGGAATCTGTCGATCAAAACGACCTGGTCGCAAGAGTGCCGGATCAAGAACATCTGGGCGGTTAGTTGCCGCAATAAGAATCACCTGGCTATCGCCTTCAAAGCCATCCATCTCAACCAGTAATTGATTAAGTGTTTGTTCACGTTCGTCATGGCCGCCACCCATACCAGCGCCACGTTGCCGCCCAACAGCATCTATTTCATCAACAAAGACAATCGCCGGAGCATTTGCCTTTGCCTGAGTAAAGAGATCGCGAACACGTGATGCACCAACGCCCACAAACATTTCAACAAAGTCTGAGCCAGAGATCGAATAGAAAGGAACCTTAGCCTCGCCCGCAACTGCGCGCGCAAGTAGAGTTTTACCTGTTCCTGGAGGACCATAGAGAAGTACGCCTTTTGGAATCTTGGCACCTAAAAGCGCATACTTCGCTGGATTTGCAAGGAAATCTTTAATCTCTTCAAGCTCTGCGATTGCTTCATCGGCTCCGGCAACATCGGCAAAGGTATTTTGAGGTACATCATTATCTTGAAGTTTTGCTCGCGATTTTCCAAATGAGAAGACCTTGTTGCCACCTTGAGCCTGACTCATCAGGAAGAAGAAGAGTAGGCCGATGAGTAAGAATGGGAAGAAAGAGAAGAGGAAACTTACAAAGAGTGATTGCTTAGCAACCTCAACGCTCCACCCTTGTGGAGGCGGGTTTCCAGTGAGTGCGTCAACCAGTGTTGGCTCTTGGCGCAGAATATATGAAGCTTCAACCCTTGAAGAGCCGTTAATGAGTTTCCCTGATTTGAGCTCAAGGCGAATCTTCTGTGAATTATCAACAAGTGTTGCGGAGTTGACCTCTGATTTTGTGATTGCATCTAGCGCTTCAGAAGTTTTGATCTGCTCATAGCTATTTCCAGCACCTGAGATTTGACCAAAGATTGAGACTGCTGCAATCGCGACAATGATCCAAAAAAGTGGTCCGCGCATTAATCTGCGGAAGCGAGATTGTGGAACTTGTGGCTTTTTAGACTTCTTTTTCTGCGGACTCTTTTTTTCGCCAGCTTTAAAAACTCCAGGAGTTTTTTTACTCATCGATGATTTTGCCATTTTTACTCGTACATGTGCTTTGCCAGCACACCGATAAAGGAGAGGTTGCGATATTTTTCGTCAAAATCTAGTCCGTAGCCCACAACAAAGTCTTTAGGAATATCAAAGCCGACATACTTCACATCGACGTCTACTTTCGCCGCCTCTGGCTTTCGAAGAATTGTAAGAATCTCTACTGAACCTGCGCCACGAGAGACAAGGTTCGCGCGCAACCAAGAGAGCGTTAACCCGGAATCGACAATGTCTTCAACGATCAAAATATTTCGTCCAGTAATATCGCGGTCAAGATCTTTAAGAATACGAACAACACCACTGGATTTTGTTCCTGAACCGTAGGAAGAGACTGCCATCCAATCCATCTCAATATGACGTTGCATCGCACGAGTCAGATCTGCCATCGCCATAACCGCACCCTTAAGAACTCCAACAAGAAGTAAGTCTTTACCTTCATAATCTTTATCAACGCGCGCAGCTAACTCTGCAACTTTTGACGCCAACTGTTCTTGAGTTGCAATAACGCGTTCGATATCAGTGCTGACTACTTGTAGATCCACAGTGTGGCTCTCCTTCAATCTTTGGCTAGCGCGATGGCTAGGTGCGGGCGTAGAGCGAAAGTCTGCCCGAAATTCGAGCAACCTTCACACCGCCTGGGAGGCTGACTTCACCCTGACCATGCCATGAGGTGACCAACGCCTCAACTGCGCCCACATGATCGGCGGAAATTGAGCCACTCGGTGCGCCTTGAGCGTAGATCGCTCTCCTGATGACCCGGGTGCGCACCGCTTTGGATAGTGAGGTGAGATGAGAGATATCGAGAGAGGCGAGATCAAGTTCGCTCATTGCCGCATCGGCCATCGCATCGAGGGCATCGGCGTCATCGCGCAACAAGGATGCGGTGCGGGCTAGGGCCTCTGCAATTCCTGGGCCAATCGCTGCTTCCATAAGTGGCAACACTTGTGTACGAACACGAACGCGCGAAAACTCTTGATTAACGTTGTGCGGATCGTTCCAGATTGTTAATCCTAAATCACTGCACACTCGTTCACTGAGTTCGCGTGTGAGTGAAAGCATGGGGCGAATAATCATTCCATTTACCGCTGCCATTCCAGAGAGGGAACGTGCACCAGAGCCTCGCGCTAATCCAAGAAGTACAGTCTCTGCTTGATCATCTCGAGTATGTCCAAGATAAATCTGTTTAGCCTTTCTTAACTCTGCAATTGTGTGCAGTGCTGCATAACGAGCAGTCCGTGCTCCGGATTCGATTCCAGAACTTTGATCAACGCTAACTTTCTCCAAGACAACGTCTACATAGCCGAGCTCTTTGAGCTGCTGCGAAACTTTTGCTGCCTGTTGGTCAGAGCCTGCCTGTAACTGATGATTGATTGTCACGGCGATCGCATTGATGAGTGACTCTTTGGACTCTGCTAAAACTGCAGCTGCTAACGCTAGAGAATCTGCACCGCCTGATACTGCAACCAAGACGTTATCGCCAGCACTTATTTTTTCTAAATGTGGCCGTACCGCTGTTCGAAGCTCGAGAAATGCGCGGGTCATGTCGATGATTCTAGACCCGACCACCAATTAGTTGGCTACATCTCTTCTGGAGAAAAGTACTGTTGCAATGAGCCCACCAATTGCAATATAAATTCCAGCCAGTGTCATTGCGTGTAGATAACTCACTTGTGCTGAGCCGCCAGTGGCTATCACTTGGAGCTGGCTACCCGGTAGCCATTCAAGGGTAGAACTCCTCACTGCTCCGATGAGATTTTCGATAATTAAAATCCACAGAACTCCAATTGAAATCGAGCTGATCGGTGAACGGAGTAGCAGACCCATGATCATGCCAAAGATTCCGAAGCCAATGACAGAGATTGAGACATTAACAAATGCTTGCAGAATCTCGATCCAACCATCTGAAGTAAACCACTGGCTAGTTGAGACATCGGCTCCAGGTGCTAAGAAATAAGAGATAGCAACAGCCAGTACACCTGAAATTAGAACCATCACAATTGCAAAGAGCTTCATCGAGATGAGCTTGCCCGCCAAGAGACGCAAGCGACCTGGCTGGCGAACTAAGAGATTGCGCAGAGTTCCATATGTGTATTCCTGTGCTGTCTGGGCTGCAAAGACACAGTAGGCAATGATTCCGAGAAGTCCGGCGACATTTGAGAATCCAATAACTGAACCTTTAAATGAAGAGAGCACCTCGCGCGAAATAGGATTCGCTGGATCAGAGTTACCTCTAGGAGAATCGATCAAAATAAAGAGGAGTGATGTAAAGAGTCCGGTGAAAAATAGCGCTGCACCAATAGTGCCAAGAAAGAGCGTTGGGCGACGTAATTTGCGCCATTCGGCGCGGATGACACGAATCATTTCTTATCTCCTGTCATTTCAAAGAAGGTCTCTTCCAGATTGGGAAGCTGCGGCGATAACTGGGTTAAGAGAATTCCAGCCTCAAAAGCTTTTCTATTTAGCGTTCCAGCCCAATCTGCAGGCCCTTCAATATGGGCAACTCCGGATTGAATGTGTGCTTTGTGCCCATCTGCGATTGCGATGGCAACAATCTTTTCAAGATCGTCGCCCTTTTCGCAACGAACTAACATAAATGGCTGCTGCGCTTCAAACAATTGTTGAATTGGGCCAGCGAAAACAACTTCACCTTTTCGAAGCATCACGATGTAATCGCTAATGATTTCAAGTTCGGAGAGTAAGTGAGAGGATACAAATACTGTGGTTCCTTTATCTGCTAATCCACGCAAGAGATCACGAATCTCTTGGATACCTTCTGGGTCAAGACCGTTTGTTGGTTCATCTAAAATTAAAATCTTAGGATCTGGAAGTAGCGCTGCTGCAATTCCAAGGCGCTGTTTCATTCCTAGTGAATACGTCTTAAATTTTGATTGCGCACGATCGGCCAGGCCCACAATGGTGAGAACTTCAGTCACGCGCTCATGGCTAAAGCCACCTAAAGTTGCAAGTACATGTAAATTCTCGGCACCCGATAACGCGGGATAAAACGCTGGTCCCTCGATCATTGCACCAACATGCTTGAGGTACTCATCTGGATCGGCAATTGAATGGCCAAGAATCTGTCCTGACCCACCAGTGGGTGAAATTAAGCCCAGAAGCATTCTGATGGTCGTCGTCTTTCCCGCACCATTCGGGCCAACAAAGCCACAGATACTGCCGAGAGGAACTTCAAAGTTGGCATGTGAGACGGCAAATCGCGAGTCATATTTCTTGCTGAGATCTTGGACTGAGATGGCAATCGTTTGAGCGTGCATGTAGTGAATATAGCGTGCTCAGATTAAGATCTCTCCATGTCAGATAAGAGTTGGGGCTACCAGCCACCACATGATCGACCAGAGCCGGAATGGGATGTAGATCCCCAAACTGATGCTGTGCGAGCGGGTCTTGCGCGCTCAGGTTTCGGAGAAACATCTGAAGCGCTCTATCTCACCAGCGGATTTACATATTCCTCTGCAGAAGAAGCGCGCGATTCATTTACCGACGAGGTCGATCATTTCCTCTACAGCCGATTCCACAATCCGACCGTCGCTATGTTTGAAAAGAGATTGGCAGCAATTGAAGGCGCAGAATTTTGTGTAGCCACAAGTTCAGGCATGTCTGCCATGTTTGCATCCCTAGCCTGCCTAGTAAGTGCCGGTGATCATGTTGTTGCTTCGGCGTCGATGTTTAGTTCTTGTCACGTCGTGATTACAGAATTTCTTCCTAAGTGGGGCGTCACCTACGAGCTTGTTAAAGGAAATGATCCGCAAGCGTGGGCGAAAGCTCTCTCAAAACCAACGAAGGCAGTTTTCATTGAAACACCTAGCAATCCGCTTCTGGATATTGTAGATATTGCGATGGTGAGCAAACTTGCTCATGCCGTAGGTGCGACTGTAATCGTGGATAACATCATGGCATCAGCAATTTTGCAGAAGCCTTTGCAACTGGGTGCAGATGTTGTGATGTATTCAGCAACAAAACATATTGATGGACAGGGTCGAGTGCTCGCAGGCGCAATTCTTGGATCATTTTCATATATTCACGAACAACTCCTCCCCTTTGTTCGTCACACAGGGCCATCGATTAGTGCCTTTAATGCATGGTTGCTTGTGAAATCACTTGAAACGATGGATATGCGCGTCAATCGCATGAGCGATAACGCCTTGGCCATTGCGCAGTATTTGCAGACTCGACCAGAGATCAAGAGCGTGCGCTATCCCGGGCTCCCATCACACCCTGATCATGCGTTAGCTATGCGCCAGATGAAAAAAGGTGGATCAACAATTGGTATTGAGTTTGCTGGTACCGCTAAAGATGCCTATAAGGTCATGAACGCCTTACGCATCATTGATATTTCAAATAACTTAGGTGATAGCAAGTCACTTATCACACACCCTGCATCAACAACTCATCGCCGCTTAAGTCCAGAAGTTCAAGCAGAGATGGGAATTACGCCATCGGTAGTTCGTTTATCGGTTGGACTCGAGCACGTTGATGACCTAATAAAAGATTTAGATCAAGCCTTTAAGAGCTGAGCTACAACCAATAACGCTGAAAAGAGCGTGAGGTAGGTAATCGACCAGTGGAAGATTTTCGCTGCTACGGAATTGTAGTTCTCAGAATTTTCCTTGAGTTGAAGTAATTGGAAGGCGAAAACTAAACCAAGGCCGACGGTGATCATCATCGCCCACCATTGCAGGTCGGCGAGATAGATCAAGGCTACTGAGCTAGCAATCATTGCAACTGTGTAGAACCACATATTCTTAAGAACAATCGTGCGCGCTGCGATGACCGGAAGCATGGGAATTGAAGCTGCCTCGTAATCATCCTTATACTTAATTGCTAGTGCCCAGAAATGTGGTGGGGTCCAGAAGAAAATGACGAGAAAGAATGCGACTGCAATCCATGAAATAGAGTTTGTCACAGCTGCCCACCCAATCAAGACAGGCATACAGCCGGCAGCGCCTCCCCATACAATGTTTTGTGATGTGTGGCGCTTAAGTGCCATGGTGTAGATAAAAACATAGAATCCAATTGCAACAGCTGTAAAGAAGGTTGCAAGAGGTGTGGTGAGAAACCAAAAAATAGTTAATGAAAGTAAACCAATTACTGATGCAAAAATTGTGGCATGCTTTTTGACAATTACACCTGTGACTAATGGTCGCGCCGATGTGCGCTTCATTAACTTATCGAGATCACTCTCAAGAACCATATTGAATGCATTGGCACTGCCGGCAGCTAAGGTTCCACCAATAAGAGTTGCTAGAACGAGCGCAGCATCAGGAATCCCCTGTTGCGCCAAAATCATGGCTGGAATTGTTGAAATCAACAAGAGTTCGACCACGCGTAACTTCATCAGCGCTATATAGGCTCGCACGAGGGTCATAGCGCTAGATTACCCAGCAAATCTGATCTCTGTTCTCAACCGACTGGAGTAATGGCTGATACGCACTAAGTGCATGATCTAAAACACATTTATGATCACTAAGATACGGGGATGAAGCGTTCACTTGTTTCGATGGTCGTTGTAGGAGCTCTCCTAATTCTCCCTACGCCAAGCCAAGCAACCGAAACTCCAACGGCATATGCGGCACCTACGAAGATGAAGTTGATCGCCACAATCAATGGCAATATCGCGCCTAAATCAGTTCTGGCATCTGGGACAGGCCTCGTCAGTGCACATAACATGATGTATCGCCATTCAGTCACAATCTATGACAGCACCAAAAATGCCCTAGTCGCCACCGTTCCAGATACTGTCCGACTCTCTGATTTTGGATATAAAAAATATAGTGGAACATATAAAGGAGCACCTGTTGAGGGTGCGTTTAGTCCCGATGGTAAATATCTTTATTTCTCTAACTATGCAATGTATGGAAAAGGCTTCAACAAGGAAGGTACCGATAAGTGCAGTCCAGCAAATGGATACGACACAAGTTTTCTTAGTCGAGTCAACCTTGATAACTACACAATTGATGCCGTCTACCCAGTCGGATCAGTTCCAAAGGTTGTCCAAGTAACGCCAGATAATAAATATGTTTTGGTAAGCAATTGGTGTTCTTACACAGTTACCGTGATTTCAGTTGAATCTGGAAAGTCAGTCAAAACTATCAAGATTGGACGATACCCCCGAGGAATCGCAATCGATAAATCCAGTACATATGCCTACATTGCTGAAATGGGTGGATCGGGAATCCATCGAATCGACCTGAGAGATTTTTCAAAAACCTTCATTCCTGTCGGATCTAACCCACGCGCCGTTGTGCTCTCCCCTGACGAAAAAACTCTTTACGTCACGCTGAATATCTCAGGCAAGGTCGCAGCGTGGGATTTGGTGTCGAACAAGTTAAAGAAGACCGTATCAACCGGTAAAGCTGCACGTAGCCTTGCTATTTCTGATGATGGCTCTGCCCTATATGTCGTGAACTATGGCAGCGGCACAATGTCCAAGGTACGAACCTCTGATCTAAAGGTAATTCAAAACATACGAGTATGTAATGAACCAATCGGAGTCACTTTTGATTCGATATCGCAGAACACGTGGGTAGCCTGTTATAGCGGTTCTATTAAGGTGTTATCGAACTAATTGCAGTCTCTGTCTCAGTAACCGCAAGTACGGGAAGAACTGGAATAAGTGGAAGAGCAATTTTCCCTAGATATCGATCAAGGGTATCTCTGGCCACCTTTGAGGCTGAATAACTACGACTTAAACGATCGGCAATAACTACGAATATATATTCTCGATCTTGTGCTTCTACATACCCAGCCAGCGTAACGGTTCCGTTAAGGGTTCCTGTCTTGGCTCTGACTAAACCAATTGCTTGCGGGGCAGTCTTAATAAAGCGCTCATTGAGCGTTCCATTTATCCCACCTGAGGGAAGACTATCGACAACGAGTTTGTATTCAGGATTCTCATACACTTCAAGTAGAAGATCACCTAAGAGCTTGGCACTCAAACGGTTATCGTGAGAAAGCCCGCTACCATCTTTAACAACTAGCTTCGATGAATCAATCTCCATTTCAGATAAAACTTTCTTAAAGACAGCGCGGATCCCAGTCGTGTTTTGTGGATACCCGGCTGATTTTGCAGCAAGACGAGCCATACGCTCGGAGAGAATATTGTCGCTCCATTTCATAAAGTAATGAGTCATCTGCAGCACTGAAGGTGAGATGCTATTAACTACGGGTTCTGAGACTAGGTTTTGTGCCTCATTAGCAGAGACTGGTTTGACTGTCACTGCTACTTTTTTACTTCGTAGGTAAACTTTCATATTTCTTGCTTCACTGTCATAGATACCGTTGTAATAGATCGTCATCTTCTTTACAGGAATGCCAGCCTGCGCCTCTAGTTCAGCATGGCCACGGTATGCCAAATACTTGAGTGAGGTCTGCCCTAAGCGTTTTGCGTTATATGCGCTAAAGGTCGCCCAAGGATCCATATCCCCTTGTATAACTACCGAACTCGACTCTGTTGCAATAGATAGAGAAGTCTGGAAGCGCATCTTTGGATCGAGATATCGCGCAACTGAAGCCCCTGCCAGTAACTTCAGAGTGGAGGCAGGCTTACGTGCTGCATCAGAATTAGATTCAAAGACTACTTCTTTGGTACTGGCATCAATCAAAATAACTGATGGATTTCTGAGATCTGGATCTTTCGCTAAATTAGTAAAAACTGTCGCCGCTCGTACTGGGTCAAAGGCAGATGTCGGCGCTCCAAAAAATACTCCGTAGAATAATGCAGAGACAGTTACGCCAATCAGTTTTTTCATAATGAGGAAATTAACGCCAGCCGTACGCGATGAGAATATTAGTAACCGTAAGTCCTAACATCACTGCGAAGGTCTTTGTGGAGTAGCTCTTCTTC
>JBIIRQ010000008.1:0-12284 GCA_044341445.1 Candidatus Planktophila sp. | reverse complement strand
TCAGGAGAAATTGAGGTTATGGCAAGGGCTGATCGCATGACCTCAATCAAAATCTTATTACTAGCATCTGCAGTTGATGATCCTCGAAGCAGTGCGGCATTTCCTGACATCAATAAGATCACTGCGGCATCGACAGTCACATTTGGACGTGCCTCGTAGACCATACCGATGACTCCGAAGGGAACAGAAATCTGTTCGAGTTCAAGTCCATTGGCAAGGGTAGATTTCTTTAATATGCGACCGAGTGGGTCTTCTAGGTCGGCAACTTGCCGTGCTCCATTAGCCATTCCAGTAATTCGCTCACGAGTGAGCAGTAAGCGATCCTGCATCTGTGGATGCATGGATTCATCCTTAGCTCTCTGCATATCAAGACTATTTGCGGCAAGAATCTCAACGCTGCGATCTTCAAGTGCTGCTGCAATGGCGCGCAGCGCTTGCCTGCGCGTATCCCCGGAAGAGGCCACGAGAGTACGCGCAGCAGAACGTGCTGTGAGCGCTAGCCCTTCAACTATTGCAGTTGCATCCATGGGAATAAGCCTAGCGCGCGATAGCCTAACCGCGTGCGCACAATTATTCGTAACATCCTGATTTCTGTATTTGTTCTCTATCTGGCCCTCTTTGGGTTGACCAAAGTGATTCGTTACCCCGAACCAATTGCGACAATCCGGTTGGGGTTTGCTCCCGCATCAAAGACCCCTGACCTCATGCCTTCTCACATTATCGAAGGTGCGCCATCGGCTGAATCTGCATGGATAATCGGAGAGCAAGAGGAGATCACTCAGGTAACGTGGCAAGGCGAGAAAGTTTCCTTTGCGCAATTTCTTGATGCGACTCAGACAAATGTATTTCTCGTGATTAGAGATGGAAAAATCACCTACGAGAAGTATTTAAACGGTAAGTCCGAATCAACTGTTCTTCCATCGTATTCTGTCGCCAAGACTATGACTGCACTTGTTATTGGCCAGTTAGTCGATGAAGGAACTCTCAATGAAGATAACACCTTCGTTAGCTATCTCCCCCGCTTCAAAGCTGGAACATCCTTCGACAAGGTAACAATCAGAGACCTGCTCGATATGAAATCTGGAATTGGAGTTTCAGATAATTACCCATCTGGTCCAGCTGGTTGGGGCGTTGCCATTGCCCAGATGTATGCGACTACAGATATGAATTACTTCTTGAATAACAATAGAAAAATGCGCGAAGAGCCAGGCTCGTTTGCAGAGTACCGAAGTGTTAACACGCAGATGCTCGGGCTCATTATTCAAGAAGTAACAGGTAATTCATTAGCTGATGAATTTAGTGATCGCATCTGGAAGCGAGTGCGTGCTGATTACAACGCCACATGGAATGTCGATAAGGTCGGCGGATATGAAAAGGCTTTCTGTTGCTTTAATGCATCGGCGCGAGATTATGCCCGTGTGGGTCAAGCTCTCATGAGTGGAATGCCAGATATCGCAAGCCCATCGTGGAGTAAGCGTTTATCCACCTCTGAGGTAAATCTTGATTATGGCTGGGGATATAGCGCACAGATGTGGCATCCATATCCTGGAATAAACCTGATGATGGGTCTTCATGGTCAATACATTTACCAAGATAAGGCGACAAAAACTGTGATTGTAAAACTGAGCGATATGCCAACGAGTTCTGATGAAATCAGTGATGATATTGCGGCAGTACTGAAAGAGATATCAGAGAAGAACTAGATCATCTCGGTGTACGAGTTCGCGCTCGTACTCTGCTCCAAGGGAAGCTGCTAACTCTTTTGTGGAACGACCCAACATCTGTGGAATTTCACCAGCATCAAAGGCCACAAGGCCGCGTGCAATAACTTCACCAGTTTGTGAGACTAACTCCACTGTATCTCCTGCGATAAATTCACCGCTGACGCTAGTCACCCCAGCAGGTAATAACGAGACGCCGCGTTCGCGAAGAGCGGTAACTGCTCCATCATCGAGAACTAAGCGGCCTCGTGGCGTTGATGCGTGGGCCAGCCAGAGTAAGCGCGCCGTTGTACGCACTCCATGCGAGTGAAAGAGGGTTCCAACTTCTTGCCCAGTGAGAGCTTCTTGAGATTGTGACAGAGAAGTCAAGAGCATTGGAATACCAGCACTTGTGGAAATCCGTGCCGCCTCAACCTTTGTCACCATTCCCCCGCTACCTACGCCAGCAGATCCCGCCCCGCCCAGTGCAATTGAATCGATATCTTCCATCGCATGAACTTCGTGGATTGCCTTCGCACCTAATTGTGAAGGAGGAGCGTCATAAAGGGCATCGATATCAGAGACGAGAACAAGTAGATCAGCGCTGATGAGTAGAGCCACTAGCGCTGCTAGGCGATCGTTATCACCGAAGCGAATTTCTTGTGTTCCAACCGTATCGTTTTCATTAATGATCGGAACAACACCAAGTGATAACAATTTAGAAAGTGTTTGATGAGCATTCTGGTAGTGCGAGCGACGCACAACATCTTCTGTTGTCAGAAGAACTTGTGACGAGAGAATTGAATGCTCAGAAAATGCCTGGTTATAGCGAGCGATTAACAAGCCCTGTCCTACTGAAGCTGCAGCCTGCTGGGTTGCCAGATCTTTTGGACGAGAAGAGAGCTTCAGGGGTGCCAGTCCAGCTGCAATCGCACCAGAAGAGACCAGCGCAACTTCTGCGCCACGTGCTTTCAGACTTGCGATAACGGTGACGATCTTTTCTACAGCATTTGCATCAAGATTTGATCCAGCAGAGCCGGTAAGAGATGACGAACCAATCTTGATCACAATACGTTTTGCCGACGTGATAACTGTGCGATCCATAGTCTTACTCTTTCACCCGTGGTGTATGTGGGTCTTCAACGTTGTACTCCCACTGCTTAGCAATTTCATCATCGCTGAGTTGGTCGACTACACGCTCTTCCACAATCCATGTTGACTCTAGGCGAGAATCCTCACCGCGTCTATGAAGATGGCCCGCCAATTGTTCAGCTCCAGCTTCAATCGTTGGCTCCCAATCAAAGATGATTTGATCTTCACCATCTCCGATACGCACTTCACTTCCGGCGACTGCACCTTTTTTGAAGAGTTCTTTCTCAACACCGAGTTGTGCAAGTCGATCGGCGAGATAACCAATTGCTTCAGCATTCTTAAAGTTAGTTTGGCGTACCCAGCGCTCGACTTTCTTGCCGCGCACTTCGAATGCTCCATCTGCATGAGCGTGGACGGTAAAGCCCGAGTCATCAACGGCAGTTGGGCGCAGAATAATTCTGGTGCGCTCATCCGTTGCAGCCTCTGCTCGCGCCTTATGCACCAATCGACCCATTGCATAGGTGAGCTCTTGTAAACCTGCACGACTAGCCGCTGAGACTTTATAAACCTCATAACCTTTTTCACGGAGAGTTTCTTCAACCATATCTGCCATCGCAGAACCATCTGGCAGGTCAATTTTGTTGAGAGCAACGATGCGTACTCGATCCTCTAGGCCACCATAGAGTGCGAGTTCTTCCTCAATAATCTCAAGATCCTGTACTGGGTTACGATCGGTTTCCAGAGTTCCGCAATCAAGAACATGCACGAGTGCAACACAACGTTCAACATGTCGCAAAAATTCGAGCCCCAGACCTTTTCCTTGTGAGGCTCCTGGAATCAAACCAGGAACATCTGCAACGGTAAAGCGAGTTTCACCTGCTTGTACGACACCAAGATTTGGAACAAGAGTGGTGAATGGATAATCAGCAATCTTTGGACGCGCTGCAGATATCGCTGCGATCAGGGAAGATTTACCGGCACTTGGAAAACCTACGAGTGCAATATCAGCTACTGATTTAAGTTCGAGTGAGAGCGTGCGCGTTTGGCCTGGCTCGCCAAGAAGAGCAAAACCTGGGGCGCGGCGCTTAGAAGATGAGAGCGCAAGGTTTCCGAGTCCACCATGGCCGCCTTGAGCTGCCATAAATGTTGTACCGATTCCAACTAAATCTGCAAGAAGATTTCCATCTTTGTCATAGACGACAGTGCCATTTGGAACAGCCAAAATAAGATCTTCGCCAGTATGTCCATCTTTACGATCGCCATATCCCTGATGTCCAGATGTTGCTTTGCGATGTGGTGAATGGTGAAAATCAAGAAGTGTTGTCACGCTGGAATCGACTACGAGGATGACATCTCCACCGCGACCACCATTTCCACCATCAGGTCCACCGAGAGGCTTGAATTTCTCGCGCTTAACAGAGACACAACCATCTCCTCCGTTACCGGCAGAGGCATAGAGAGTTACGCGATCTACAAATGATGTCATCGCCTTACCCCTTCCTAGCCTCTATCTACTCTAAATCTGATGTGAAATAAATTATGGATCGTGCGAGCAATAAAAAAGCGGACACGCATGGATGCGGCCCGCTCTTTTAAGAGAAACCTTTTTACGCTACCGGAACTACATTCACTACACGACGTCCGCGAGCGCGACCGAACTCAACAGCTCCTGCAGCTAGTGCAAAGAGTGTGTCGTCCTTTCCGCGTCCAACGTTCTTACCTGGGTGAAAGTGTGTACCGCGCTGGCGAACCAAGATCTCGCCGGCATTTACTTCTTGTCCACCGAAGCGCTTGATGCCAAGGTACTGTGGATTGGAATCGCGACCGTTTCGTGTCGAGGAGACACCCTTCTTACTTGCCATTTCTTATGCCCCCTTCACGCCGCTGATTGCGGTGATCTTTACTCGAGTGTGCTGTGCACGAAAACCTTGACGACGACGGTATCCCGTCTTATTCATGTAGCGAAGGATGTCAATCTTTGGACCCTTGACTTCATCGATAATCTCACCAGTTACCTTGACTGATGCCAGGGCCTTTGGATCTGCAGTAACGGTTGCACCGTCTACGAGGAGAACTGCTGGGAATGTAACTGATGATCCAGCAGCAGAGTCGATGCGATCGACTGTGATGGTCTCTCCAACAGTTACCTTCTCCTGGCGTCCGCCAGCTTTCACGATTGCGTACACGTTATTGCTCCACTTCAGTTAAGCCTTGGCTCAGCGAAAGCTGGCCTCGGGCAGGGCTCTAGGGTACGGATGTCGTAGTCCTAGCGTCAAATCAGGGGGTAGATCTCCTTCTGCACTCGCTTAAGCGCCGGGAGTAATCACGCCAGATGAGGCGGCGCGACGGCGGCGGCGACCCTTAGGGGCCTCTTCCGTTGCGACTTCTACTGGGATCTCATCATTGAGAACTTCATGAAATTCATGTTCTGTCGCTGCTTCCTCTTCCACATCGGCATGCTCCGCGCTCTGCGAATTAACCTGTGGCGTTGGAGCTTTAATCGCAACTGGATCCATATGGATATGAATACCGCGACCAGAGCAGGTATCACACGTTGTAGAAAATGCCTCAATAAGTCCTTGCCCGACTCGTTTACGAGTCATCTGCACTAGTCCAAGTGATGTTACTTCAGCAACTTGATGCTTTGTACGATCGCGGCCCAAACATTCAATCAGGCGACGTAGTACCGCATCTCTATTGGATTCAAGTGTCATATCAATAAAGTCGATCACGATAATTCCGCCAAGGTCGCGCAGGCGAAGTTGGCGAGCGATCTCTTCTGCTGCTTCAAGGTTATTTTTTGTCACCGTCTCTTCGAGGTTTCCACCCTTACCGATGAATTTTCCGGTGTTCACATCGATCACGATCATCGCTTCGGTGCGATCAATTACAAGTGATCCACCTGAAGGAAGATACACCTTGCGATCAAATGCCTTAGCGAGCTGCTCTTCTACACGATAATCGGCAAAGAGATCGCCGTTACCTGAGTATCGCTCAATCTTGGCATTAAGTTCGGGTGCAATAGATCCGAGGTAATCCGTAATTTCGGTATATGCCTCGTTACCTTGAATGATCAGCCTACGGAAATCTTCGTTGAAGATATCGCGGATGACTCGAACAGCGAGATCAGGCTCTGAGAGAAGTAGCGCTGGTGCATGGAAATTTGGATTCTCTGACTTCGCGTAAATATCTTCCCATTGCGCCTTGAGGCGAGCGACATCGTTGGTCAACTCTTCCTCTGAGACACCTTCAGCTGCGGTACGTACAATTACGCCCGCTTCTTCAGGGATAAGATTTTTAAGAATTTCCTTCAGACGTGTGCGCTCTGACTCTGGAAGACGCTTTGAAATTCCACTCATTCCACCGCCAGGAACATAGACAACATAACGGCCGGGAAGTGAAATTTGTGAGGTAAGGCGCGCACCTTTTTGACCAATAGGATCTTTTGTTACCTGCACAAGAACTGGTTGGCCAGTCTTTAAAACCATTTCGATTTTGCGTGGTGATGATTCAGAGATCCCTGCTGCATCCCAATTCACTTCACCGGCATAGAGCACAGCGTTTCGGCCTTTGCCAATATCAACGAAGGCTGCTTCCATAGAAGGAAGAACGTTCTGCACTCGACCTAAATAGACGTTACCGACGTAGGAAACATTTGCATTTCGGTTGACGTAATGCTCAACCATGACCTTATCTTCGATAACACCGATCTGAATACGGTCTCCGATTTGGCGAACGACCATCTCACGATCCACATTCTCACGACGAGCTAAGAATTCTCCATCCGTAATAACTGTTCCGCGACGACGATATGGCTCGCGATATTCATCGCGTCCACGATCTCTGCCACGATCTCTCTCGCGACGGTTACGAGTACCGCGCTCGGCACGTTCTGCGCGCTCCGCGCGAGCAGGACGTTCCCGAACTTCACGAACCTTGACAACTGTGACAACGCCATCTTCATCAATGGTTTCACCTGGTGTGACATCCTCGCCTGCTGCGCGACGGCGACGGCGACGGCGATGTGTTGTGCCATCGCCACTTTCTGACGTTGCGACATCCCCTGATTCGGAATCTGTTTCATCCGAACCTTCTTTGGAATCAGTAGCCGCTCCTTCATCTTGCGGACGACGTCGACCGCGGCCACCGCGACGGCGGCGACGGTTGCGATTGCGTGGATCAGAATCATCATCGGCTGCACTCGTTGGTTCTGGCGCTGAAGTATCTTCTTCGGGGATGCTCTTCGCCTTTGCACGGCGCGGAGTCTTTACCGGTGCATCTGTGGCCTCTGCCGCCTGAAAAACTGGAACTGGAATTGCAGCCGCTCGCTTACGAGTCTTTGCTGGTTCTTCGGTCGCCGCAACTGCAGGCAGATCGCTGATTGCTTCCAGCACTTTAGCTTTAATCTTTTTCACCGCACGCTTACGCGGTGATTTTGGCTCTATTGCCATCACTGTAAATCCTCTACGCCATCACAACTGCAATGACTTGCTCTGGCCCAAGTCTCCTTGAGCAAATTTTCTTACCGCCGCGTTCTGCATGCGGTACTTCGTGAAATTACCTAAATTTAATGAGTCCGCCGCTGGCGCGATTTCAATCGCTAGCCGCGCTGAACTGTTGGCTCATTATGGCAGATTGAGAGCCGATACTCCTAAAATTCACCCCTTTACGCCTGATTTAGCCGCGCTGTTTAGCGTAAATATTCTGCAGCAGGCCAAAACCGATCATATTGGCGAACATGCTTGAGCCTCCATACGAGAGGAAAGGTAAGGGCACGCCGGTCATGGGCATTAGCCCAAGGGTCATACCTATATTCTCAAAAGTTTGGAAAGCAAACCACGAGAGCACACCGACACAGACCATTCTGCCGAAGGCATCGGTTGATCTTCGCGCAATTGTAAATGCCCGCATCACTATCGTGAGATAGAGAAGAAGGATAAATCCACTACCAACAAAGCCAAGTTGTTCACCAGCGACGGTAAAGATGAAGTCTGTCTGTTGCTCAGGGACAAAGCGCCCATTTGTTTGTGGACCTTCAAATAATCCTGTGCCAAATAACCCGCCCGAGCCAACTGTAATTCTCGCCTGACGCAATTGATAACCAGCGCCCAAGCTATCAGAGTTTGGATCTACAAATGATTGCAAGCGCTTTACTTGATAATCATTAATCACGCCAAGTTTTGTAGCGCCGAAGCCACCTAGGAGCGCTACCAGAATTAAACCAACAACCCAGCGCGAAGGAGCACCAGATGCACCAATCATTGCAACGACAGCGATGCTGATGATAAAAACTGTTCCCATATCTGGCTGCAGAAGAATAAGTCCCACTGGAATTGCAGCAACCAGTAGGGCTTGAATAACATCGCGATGGGATGGCGCATCTGATTCATGGCGATACTCAGATAGGAGCATTGACATTCCAACGATTATCGCAATTTTAGATAACTCAGCTGGCTGAATCTGAAATCCGCCTGGAAGTGGGAACCATGCCTGCGCACCATTTACTTCGCTACCGATTCCTGGAATCAAAACAGCGGTGAGACCAATTACGCCAAGGCCCCATACGACAGGTGTATATGCGCGCAAAGATCTGTAATCAATAACTGTCGTACCCCAAGCGAGCAAAATTCCGATCATAATGTTAATGACGTGTCGCTTGAGGTAATACTCTGGATCTAACCCGTTGGCGGCATACCAATCACGAGTTGCGGCATAGACCAGTAGAGTGCCAATAAAGAGGAGAAGTCCCACTGCAACGGTCAATATGGGATCAAGGCCCCAGAATGCGCTCTTGCCTCGGGTGCGACGAAAGCCTTGACGTTGATTAATCAAACTCATGGCGCCACCTTTACCTTCGTTGCTGGTGAAATTTTAGGTAAAACAGTCGGCGGCTTTCCCTCTGGATAGATAGCCGCCCCGGGCACAATCGTAGATCCCTTGACGCCGAAAAGGGTTTCAAAAATTTGACGCACACCAACACCCGATGATGTAGATCCGAAACCACCTTGCGAGACCATCATGACAACGGCATACCGTGGTTTATCGGTTGGACCATACCCGGCATACCAGGATGTGTCACTCTTGAGAGAGCCATCTGCATTTCTTCCGAAAACTTCAGCTGTGCCGGTCTTGCCACTGACAGCGATCGGGAAGCCACTAAAAGCGCCGGCACCAGTACCAGATACATTCACTTCGCGAAGGGAACTCTGCAAAAACTTAAGCGTTGCCTTGCTCGCAGGCAAGGTACCAACTTTCTCTGGAGAGATAGTTTGAAGAATTTTTCCCTCAGTTGTGACGATAGCTTTACCAACAGTTGGCTTCCATATTGTTCCGCCATTGGCAATCGCTGCATACATCTGCGTTAATTTAAGGGGTGTAATCACTGTATCGCCTTGGCCAATAGAGAAGTTAACTGCATCTCCTGCTCGGATCTTGTCGCCATCTAAACAATTTTCTCGGGCAAGCTCTACAAGAAAAGCGGTCTGCTGTGCCTTGCTTGCACGCTCTTTATAATTGCAATAGAAATCCTTGTTCTGTTCATACCAAGAGAGTCTCCACTCGCGGTTAGCTAGGCGTCCGGAAGATTCGGATGGTAGATCTATTCCTGTTCGCTGGCCGACCTGAAATCCCTCTGCCGCCTTAAAAAAGAAATCATTGGGATTACTTTTTGGTTTGAGTCCCCCATCTTTTATCCATTCAGAGAATGCGATTTTGTACCAAATGGTGTCACATGAAACAGCGATCGCTTTCTTCATCGAGAGAGTCCCTTGATTTTTGCTCTCGAAGTTGCGAAATAAGCGAGTTCCCACTTGAAAGTCACCAGGGCAGTCATAATTTGCATTGAGGTTATAGCCAGCGTTAGCAGCAGCCACTAAAGAGACTGCCTTAAATGTTGATGCTGGAGCGAAAACTCCCTGCAGCGCACGAGATAGCGCGGGCACTCCTTGTGACTCCGAGTAAAGATCGCGGGCTTGCTTAGTGGTAAGGCCACGTTCATAGGCATTTGGATCAAAAGTTGGATACGAAGCAAGTGCCAAGACTCTTCCTGTCACCACATCCATAACTACGGCGGCTGCGCCATCTGCTCGATAACCATTTGCACGAGAACGAGCAACGGCGGCAGCTAGCGCCTTTTCGCTAGCTGCTTGAAGTCGTACATCGATACTGGTAACTAAATGATTACCAGGAATTGGGTTGGTAACTTTTCTAGTATTTGTCACCGACTCTTTACGATCAACGATAAATGTCTTTATCCCAGGGCTTCCACGTAAAAACTCATCGTACTGAATTTCTAGGCCGGCTTTACCTATGTACTCTGAGCGGAAATAAGTGCGGCCATTCTCTCCGGCAAGGTCACCTTCAGTCAGTGGACCGATATATCCCAACATGTGTGCAGCATTTACATCCCCGTTACCTGGATACGAACGGATAGCAACTGGCGCTGCACTAATTCCTGGGTATTGATCTGAGCGTTCCACAATCTGTAAGGCTAAAGATGGGTCAGCATCTTTAGTGATAGGAATGGGTTGAAAGCGAGATCCAGTCCAACATCCAGCGCGCTTTCCAGATTCAAGTTCCCCACATAAACGGGTGCGCTGAAGAATATCTACATATTGAATCTTTAATAGACGTGCCAGTGATCGTAAAACTGCTTCGCCCTTATCCTCTTGTTTATCAATGACGGTTCGATCAACGGTAATTGCAACTCCTACTTTATTCAGCGCTAATGGAACACCTGATGCATCAACAATCAGACCACGCGTTGCCGGTGTTACAACATCTCGACTTTGGATCGACAGAGCGGCATCTTTGTACTGAGGAGCTGCTGCTACTTGTAGATAAAAGAGCCTCCCAAGGAGTGCCACCATCAGTGAAATAATAAAAATTTGGATGACAAGTAAGCTCAGGCGAGATCGAAGATTCATAAGCGTGATCTCGTATCATTAATGAAGTCATAGGCCCGCGCCACCACAGGCATCGCTATTGGTACAACAGCGGCAGACCACAGCAGGCCAACCAACAATGAAGTGGCTATTGATGAGAAAGTGCCAAGATCTTCCCCCAAGAGAAGTGAGAGAAGTAGGTAGACGACCCTTGCAACGACCACGGAAACTGTTACTAGGAACGTTATTGTAAATGGATTAAGACGTACATTTTCATAACCTAGCCCGAAGTATGAAATTCCAAATCCAACGATAATAAGTACCAGGGTCCACTGTCCGAATGCACCCGCCGTGCTCTGTGATAAATCAATGAGGAAGCCTGCTGTAAATCCTGTCAGTGCTCCCATATTTGGTGAGGAGAGAGCGGCCCACAAAAGAGCGAAGATGAGAAAGAGTGAAAATCCCCCACCAGCAATGCGAAGTTGAGTGATAAATGCCTCTTGCAGAATGTAGACAAGAATAAAGAGTAAAGCGGTGAGCGAAATTTTGCGGGTGGACATTTATTCAGTGCCGGTTGAATTCGGTGACGGTGACTGGCTTGGTGTAACAAAAACGGTAACAGTGGGTATTGGCGTGGGAAGTGGCTTTGGTGGAACTAGTGAGTCGCGTGGATCAATATCTGGTGCCGCAAGGACAACGCTCACTATTCCGAGGGATGAAAAGTTAGCAAAGAAACGCACATCTGCAGTTTGGGTGACCGCTCCCGCTGCATTATCAACAGAAGTTACTTCACCCACCGGAACGCCTGGAACAAAGGGTTGATTGTTGACACTTCCACGAGCCAGCAAGATATCGCCGACCTTAATTGTCGATTGATTATCAAGTAGTTGAAGAACCCCTTTACGTGTTCCCTGACCAGAGAGAATGCCAATTTGTTGTGAACCTGCAACCCTGACGCCAATTCGAAAAGATGGGTCAGATGCCAGTGAAATAAGAGCACTGTTGGTGTAGACAGTTTTGACGACACCAATCAATCCATATGAATTAATGACCGTCATATTTGGCTTGATCCCATTTCGAGAGCCTGCATCAATTGTGATGGTCTGTGTAAATGAGGTTGTCGCCCCTTGAGATATCACTCGAGCGCTAAGAACTTTAAACTCTGCCTTTCCTGCTAGATCTAGCGCACCTTGCAATTGCTCCAGTTGAGCATCGATACTTCGGCGCTCTCTCAGCTGACTTAACAACTCACCATTTTCCGTACGAAGCTGCTCCATCTCAGAACGAGTTCGGCCGAGATAAATTACATCAACAAAGAAATTACGTACGGGTGTAAGAATGGTTGCGCCAACACTTTGAACTGGGCTCAGCGCACTCTGGGTTCCAGTGCGCAAGCCGCTAATAAGGGAGACGCCCCGCAGATCAAGAGTGATCAGAAAGAGTGAAGTGATGATCAGGATGATGAGCAGTAAACGCCCGCGGTTCTCGCCGCCGCGCGCCATCGTCGATCGACCTATCGACCTATCGTCGAGGTTCTGAGATCAAGACCTTTTCAAGTGCCTCAAACTCTTCAATACATTTTCCTGAACCTTCAACAACAGCATCGAGT
>JBIIRQ010000121.1:0-3487 GCA_044341445.1 Candidatus Planktophila sp. | reverse complement strand
GAATATTGCCATTCTTAGATCGCGAAGGAATTAGCGAAGCTATCTGCGGTTCACGTTTTCATCCTGCGGGAGTGGCATCTCTACCTTCGCACTAGCGCTCGACCATTCAACAATTTCGCGCGCAATATTTTGGGCGGTCATTCCAAGATCGCTTAAAATCTCAGCGCGTGCAGAGTGTTCGATAAAGGTAAGCGGCACACCGATTGAATGAATCGGTGTATTTAACCCCGCCGATCTAAACATCTCAGATAAGGCGCTAGCAATTCCACCGTGGGCAATTCCATCTTCCACAACAACTACGCTCTTGTAACGATCAGCTAGTGTGATTAACGATGATGGCAAAGGCTTGACCCATCGTGGATCAATAACTGTGACGCCAACGCCCTCGCGATATGCCTGTGATGCAGCCTCAACAGCCATCGTCGCCATTGCTCCCACGCTAATGAGTAAGACATCTGCACTTTCACCGCGGTAGAGGACATCGATTCCATCGCGTCTTTCAAAGGCTGGAATATCGGCAGAGACCGCTCCCTTAGGAAAACGAATAACAGATGGCGCATCGGAGATGTCTACCGCCTCACGGAGAACTTCCTTAAGACGTGCACCATCTCGCGGTGCGGCAAGACAGAGCGACGGAACGATTCCAGTCAACGCCATATCCCAGATGCCGTGATGTGAAGGACCATCATCGCCTGTGATTCCGGCGCGATCGAGCACAAAGGTAACACCGGCCTTATGCAAGGCGACATCTAAAAGTAGTTGATCAAAAGCTCGGTTGAGGAATGTTGAGTAGATGGCGACGACAGGATGTAGCCCTGCAAATGCCATTCCAGCAGCGCTTGTCACAGCATGCTGTTCAGCAATTCCCACATCAATTGTTCGCTCAGGGTAGGCATCAGCAAATTTATCAAGACCTGTCGGGCCCAACATGGCTGCAGTGATTGCAACAATATCTTTTCGTTCTCGCCCGATCTCAACTAGCTCTTCCGAAAACACCTTTGTCCACGAGAGAGCACTCTTTGCTAAAGGTTGCCCGGTGAGTGGATCAACAACTCCTACAGCATGAAACTTCTCTGCCTCATCGGCGATCGCAGGTTTATGCCCGCGACCCTTTTCGGTAATGACATGAAGCAAGACTGGTTCGCCAAATTGCTTTGCCTGCGTTAGCGCTCTCTCTAGCGCGAGGAAGTCATGGCCATCAATTGGCCCCAAATATTTAAGGCCGAGATCTTCAAACATACCTTGTGGGGCGATAATGTCTTTAATGCCTTTTTTCATCCCATGCAGGGTGTCATAAATAGGTGTACCGACGACTGGGGTCTTATGTAAAACCTCTTTACCCCAATCAAGGAAGCGTTCGTATCCTTGGGTAAGCCGAAGCGTCGACAGATAAGTAGCGACTCCACCAATAGTTGGTGAATAGGAGCGTTCGTTATCATTAACGACGAGAATCAAATTCCGCTCTTGTGCAGCAGCGATATTATTAAGCGCCTCCCAGGACATACCTCCAGTGAGAGCGCCATCTCCAACAACTACTACGACGTTGCGGTCTTTCTGACCGGTAAGCCAAAAACCGCGCGAGATTCCATCCCCCCATGAAAGCGCGGTGGATGCATGCGAATTCTCAATCACATCATGATCGCTTTCACCGCGATTGGGATAACCGGCAATTCCACCGCGACGACGAAGAGAGTCGAATTGATCTGATCGTCCTGTCAGAATTTTATGTACATAGGATTGATGACCTGTATCAAAGAGAATTACATCTCGCGGCGAATCAAAGGTGCGATGGATCGCCATCGTGAGTTCAACGACTCCGAGATTTGGTCCTAGATGGCCACCCGACTTCGAGACCTTTTCGATAAGAAAAGAGCGAATCTCCGCGGCGAGCTCAATCAGCGCCTCGTTACTCAGCCCCTTGATATCTGCTGGGCTCTTAATGGATTCGATCACCCGAGAAGTCTAGATCAGACAAGCAATTGTCGGAGAACGAACTGCATGATTCCGCCATGTCGGTAGTAATCCGCTTCGCCAGGTGTATCTATGCGCACCGTGGCTTTAAAGGTTTTCGCACCTGCCGTCACGGTGACCTCTTTTGGCACTCCGCCAGAATTCAAGGCGGTGATACCTGAGATTGCAAAGACCTCATCGCCCTTGAGTCCCAAGGTTGAAGGATTCTCCCCGTCAAGGAATTGCAATGGCAGAACACCCATACCGATCAAGTTGGATCTATGGATGCGTTCAAAACTTTCGGCGATGACTGCACGTACTCCAAGGAGCGCAGTTCCCTTAGCTGCCCAGTCGCGTGATGATCCTGATCCATATTCTTTTCCAGCCAGAATCACTAGCGCAACACCGGCAGATTGGTATGCCATCGAAGCATCGTAGATAGTCTCTTGCGCGCCACCATTGAGATAGTTGCGAGTGAATCCACCTTCAACACCATCAAGGAGCATGTTCTTCAGGCGAATATTTGCAAAGGTTCCTCTAATCATTACTTCGTGATTACCGCGACGAGATCCATATGAGTTGAAGTCATTGCGAGCAACACCATGGGCTTCAAGGTACTTGCCTGCAGGTGAATCAGCTTTAATGTTTCCAGCCGGAGAGATGTGATCGGTTGTCACCGAATCTCCCAAGATTGCTAGGACACGAGCACCGGTAATATCAACTACAGGTGTTGGGGTCGCAGGCATATTCTCAAAGTACGGAGGTTTACGAACATAGGTGGACTGTGGGTCCCATTCAAATGTCTTACCAGTTGGCGTATCCAGTGATTTCCAACGGTGGTCACCTTCAAAAACTGTTGCATAATCCTTTGTAAACATATCTGATGAGATTGACTCATCAATGACGGTTTGGATTTCTTGAGCTGATGGCCAGATATCTTTCAAGAGAACTGGATTTCCATCCTTGTCATTACCCAGTGAATCTTTCTCGAAATCATGGTTCATAGTTCCGGCTAATGCGTAGGCAACTACAAGTGGTGGCGAGGCAAGATAATTCATCTTTACATCAGGGCTGATACGACCTTCAAAATTTCGGTTACCTGACAAAACAGCGGTTACCGCTAAATCATTTTCGTTGACGGCCTTGCTGACTTCAACTGGTAGCGGACCTGAGTTACCGATACACGTGACGCAGCCATATCCGACAAGGTGAAAGCCCAACTCTTGCATGTAATGGGTTAAGCCTGCACGATCGTAGTAATCGGTGACAACTTTTGATCCAGGTGCCAATGTGGTCTTCACCCACGGCTTGGATGTAAGCCCCTTCTCCACCGCCTTCTTTGCAAGCAGAGCGGCACCAATCATCACTGATGGGTTAGATGTATTTGTGCACGAAGTAATCGATGCAATAACAACATCACCATTTTTAATTGTTGTTGCTTTATCACCGACTTTGATTGGATAAGCTGACTTTCCAGTCTTCTCTGTGAAATAAGTTGGTAGCACTTTCTCAAATGAGCTCTTTGAATCTGAAAGTG
>JBIIRQ010000120.1:0-3502 GCA_044341445.1 Candidatus Planktophila sp. | reverse complement strand
CTTACTTAAGTGGGTTGTGAGGGACTCGAACCCCCGACCCGGTGATTAAGAGTCACCTGCTCTACCAACTGAGCTAACAACCCGGGGCATACATCGGCTTTCACCGCTGAATGCAGATCAGACCCTATCAGTGTGTTTGACCTTGTTTTGCCACTAGCCACGCGTAATGATTGAGATATGAGTCGCTGGGAGATCAGGCTAGCCATAGCCCTAATCAGCGCAGTTTTTGCTGGAGGAATGATGTCGTCGGCGCAAGCTGCGCCGGTGAAGGCAATAGTTGAGATATCTGCAATTGAGGCGTTGGCTACCTTGGCGGTGAAGGGACGAGCGCCGAAGACTGGATATGCTCGCTCGGAATTTGGGCAAACGTGGGCCGATGTTGATCGAAATGGCTGCGATACGCGCAACGATACTTTAAAGCGAGACCTGATAGAGGTTCTCTTCAAGTAGGAGACCCGAAATTGTGTTGTATTGAGTGGAATCCTGGTTGATCGATATTCGGGGGAGACTATCAATTTCGTCCGCGGAAACATCACGAGTATGGAAGTACAAATCGATCACGTTGTGGCGCTATCAAACTCTTGGCAGACAGGGGCGTTTAATTTAACCCTGGCCCAGCGCACAGCCCTTGCCAATGATCCCATGAATCTCTTTGCGGTAAAGGGGCGGTTGAATTCCCAGAAGGGCGATGGTGATGCTGCGACATGGTTGCCACCGCTGAAGAAATTTAGATGTGCCTATGTGGCTCAGCAGATTGCCGTGAAAGCTAAATATTCGCTCTGGGTTACCGCACCAGAGAAAGATGCAATGACGCGAATACTTAACACATGCCCTAAGCAGGTTTTGCCAGAAAAGTAAGTGTTAGTGGCTATCTTTAAAGCGCTTGTACGAAGCGTTAATTTCTAACTCTGCTGCATCGTGTCCGACCCAGTCACCACCGTGAACTTCTTTACCTGGTTCGAGAGTTTTATAGACTTCAAAGAAGTGCTTGATTTCATCTAATTCATAAATTGGAACATCGGCTAAGTCTTTAAGGTTTGACTTACGAATATCACCGGCAGCAACGCACAAGAGTTTGTCATCGCCACCTTTTTCATCGGTCATGCGAAACATTCCGATGACGCGACACGAAACAACACATCCTGGAAATGTTGGTTCATCCAACATGATGAGCGCATCTAGTGGGTCGCCATCGTTAGAGAGCGTGTTCTTTACGAAGCCATAATCATGTGGAAAGCGGGTGGCGGTAAAGAGCATGCGATCCAGGCGAACTTCGCCGGTGTTGTGATCGATCTCGTATTTGTTGCGAGATCCAGCAGGGATTTCAACGACAACATCGAAGATCATATGGATGGCACTTTCTTTAGAGTGATGATTGGGAAATTCTCAACCAGCAGGTGGAGAGAAAACTTGGGGTGAACGACGGGGCTCGAACCCGCGACATCTCGGACCACAACCGAGTGCTCTACCAGCTGAGCTACGCCCACCATGTGCTGTGCGGGTTAGTCTACCTTTTCCGCAGGGGGATTTTGCCCTGGGTTTAGCGGGTCGATAAAGATTGCCGTGCGGTAATACTTGAGTTCTTCGATCGAATCTTGAATGTCACCGAGTGCGCGATGGTTGCCGGTCTTGGCGGGGGAGGCGAAGTAGATCTTTGGATACCAGCGGCGAGCAAGTTCTTTGATGCTGGAGACATCGACGGTGCGATAGTGCAGATACTCAGTTAAGCGCGGCATATCGCGCGCGATGAAATTGCGATCAACGCCGACAGAATTTCCTGCCAGTGGTGATTTTCCTGGTGTGGTCCCGGTTGATTCGAGGTAGGCCAAGATCGCATCTTCAGCCGCTGCAACGGTGATGCCGTTAGGGATTTCGGTGATCAGGCCAGAAGAGGTGTGCATCTTGGTCACGAACTCGTTCATAGCGCCAAGTTGTTCGGGTGTTGCCTTAATAACAAGGTCGATACCCTCACCGATCAGATTGAGGTCAGAGTCGGTGACTAGAACGGCAATCTCGACCAAGACATCTGAATCAAGGGAAAGCCCCGTCATCTCGCAATCTATCCAGATCAAATGGGGGAGTTCAGCGGCCATATCGCCCAGTTTAGGGGGTGAAGCGCTCGCTGAGTGAATTCAGGATGAGTTCACCTTCTGTTCACCGTCAGGGGTGGGGGTGTTAAGCCCTCCACTGTTGTATCCCACATGTCAGGGCGGATCCCTGATGGAGTTTTTTAAGTTTTGAAGGGGAAATGATGAGTAAATTATTAAGCAAGACAGCAAGCGTTTTCGCTGCTGCCGTGATGCTTGCAGCCGTTATGGCCCAACCATCATCTGCTGCAAGCGTGAAAGATTACCCAGTCGGCCAACTACTTGAGTGCGGTTCACGCAACAAGATTGGTGTAAAGGATGGACTTGAGTACAAGTGCAGCATTTCAGGTGGCGGACTCAAGTGGAAGAAGACAGGCAAGAAGGCTGGCGCTGAAACTACAACCGGACCAAAGGTTGATCTCTCTTCATACGCTAACGTTTCAGGATCAATTGCAATTGATGGTTCAAGCACAGTTGGGCCACTTACAACTGTTGCCGCAGAAGCATTCCAGAATGCATCAAAGACAAGAATCACAGTCGGTATCTCAGGTACCGGTGGTGGAGCAACTAAGTTTTGTAACGGTGAAATTGATATTGCAAATGCATCAGCAAAGTATTCCGCTACACAGATGGCGCTATGTGCAAAGAACGGAATTAAGGTTGCTGAACTTCGTGTAGCAACAGATGCTCTTTCGGTTGTTATCAATCCTCGAAACAACTTTGTTAAGTGCCTATCGGTGGCACAGCTCAAGCGTATCTGGGAGCCAAATAGCAAGATCAAGTACTGGAGTGAATTAGATAAGTCATTCCCACGTATCAAGATGCCATTATTTGGTGCGGGAACAGATTCAGGAACATTTGAGTACTTCACCCAGGTCATTAATGGCAAGGCATTTGCCTCACGCGTTGATTACACACCAACAGAAGATGACAACGTCACCGTCAATGGTGTTCGCCGTTCACAAGGTGCCCTGGGATATTACGGCTTCTCATACTTCAAGGAGAATACCGATATCAACAAAGCCCTTCAGATCGATGGTGGAAAGGGATGTCAAACCCCAAGCCTTGATGCAGTACTCGATGGCTCTTACACCCCGCTAGCTCGCCCACTCTTCATTTACGTAAACGAGGATAAGGCGAAGAGCAACAAGGCGATTCTCCCGTTCCTTGAGTTCTACTCTCTTCAATTGAACACATTGGCAGAGAAGGCTAAATTCCTCCCTCTCACCGCTGCTCAGAAGACCAACCTTGACAAGGCGATCGCTGCCCTCAAGTCCTAGTCTTTCGAGTAATCTATGGGTAAGTGAGTAACTACGTGTAAGGGAGATGTGGCGATGGAGAAGGCAACAGTCGTTCCAAAGACAGTTGAGCTTTCACCTTCGCCACATCTTCGACGTAGACTTCGCAATCAGTTA